>CALEFD010000034.1 GCA_937876995.1 uncultured Bacteroidales bacterium
CTAATAATTCACTATTTGGTGTCGTATCGCATAGATTAAGTGATTATTCACAAGCCAATGCTTCTGATGGTAGAATAACCTGTTCTGAAATGCACGAAGATGTTTGGAAAAAGGAGTTCAGAAAACAAAAGTATCAGAATAACGGTGTTGGCCCATTTGTAGGAGCTTATCAAGACAAACCAAGAGGACGGGTGTTTTACAATATCGATACCGATACCTTTGAAGTAGCTGTAGGAAAATGGCTTAATGATTTTCCACAAGCCTATCAACTTATATTGGAAGAATTTAATCTGCCTCCCGAACAGACAAAACCATTGTATGCTGTTCATTGGGATATAGGAATGTCGTGGAGGTAACTTTTTTATGGAAGTGCTACAATTAACCAATTTTATTATTTTCTTAAAGTTAAAGATAGAATCTAACAACATCATTACTCTTTATTAACAAACAAATTAATAAAGTAATGACGATATGAAAAAGATTAAGAATTTTATTCAAGTTGTGTATTTGAAGTAACATTAAGCAATAGTTTCGACAGAACTGTTTTAGACCTGGAGGGAAATGTAATATTCCCATGATTAACAAGAAACGCAGCCGGAATAATCCACTCTAATTCGGCTGCGTTCTATTATATGATTACCTGTAATCAATTCTGCAGTTTATTTATTATGCGGTACTCTTCGGGTGTACAGTTGTTAAACCTTTTAAACGCTTTAATGAAGGTAGATACACTTTTAAATCCACATTCATAGGAAATATCTTCCACAGAGAGACTTTTGTCAGATAATAGAGTAAGCGATTTTTCAATCTTTACATATTCAATAAGTTCGGCAGGTGTAGCATCAGTATATCTCTTAAGTTTTTTATACATTGCCGTCCTATCAATGTTTAAATCTTCAGCCAGTTTTTTTGCAGAATAGTTCTCTTCGCAAGCGTGCATTCTGATAACAGCAAAACACTTCTCCATAAAAATTCCATTTCTGTATTTTATCATACTTGAATTAGGGCAGTCATAACCTACTATACATTTGTCAGAAAGAATATTCTGTTCTTCGTGCAAGTTATAGGGCTTAATTAAATTATCATCGAAATCAGTCTTTAGAGCATTTTCTTGTTCAACCTGTTTTTCCGGTAATTCTGTTTCTTCATCACACTCATTATTGCGTTGTCTGGCACTCTTGTTGTATTTTATACAATAGTTTATCAGTCTGAATGACTCCATTCCAACCAAACAAGAAATTAAAATAAATAGAAAAGGACGATTAAACGATAATGTAACGAAATAAAATGAATTACAGACATAAAAAATTCTTGGCATAGCGTTTATTAGTTAGTTTACAATGTTGTTAGTATAATAGTGTCACAAATATAAAACAATTAGTATCATAAAACAACAAACAAGGTGATTATTTTAGAAAAACTATTGCAAAAACAGTAAAATTAGTATCATTTGAACAGTATTTATCTAAAAAAATCAATAGTTATCACCATTTTTTGAATAACTTTGCAATCTCAATTAAAACAAACCAGGAGAAATGTTTAGAACTAAAACTTGCGGTGAATTAAGAGTATCCGATTGCGGCACTAAAGTAGTGTTAGCAGGATGGGTACAAAAAGTCAGGAAAATGGGTGGAATGGTCTTTGTGGACATTCGTGATCGTTATGGTATTACCCAATTGGTTTTCAACGAGAGTACCAATGCCGAACTGTGTGAACGTGCCAACAAATTGGGACGCGAATATGTGATTCAGGTAGAAGGTGTAGTAAATGAACGTTCCAGTAAGAATTCAAAGATACCAACAGGCGATATAGAGATAATAGTAGAGACATTGAATCTGATAAATGCTGCTGATACACCTCCGTTTACAATTGAAGACGATACAGACGGTGGCGATGATTTGCGCATGAAATATCGTTATCTTGATTTACGTCGTAATGCTGTACGCAAAAATCTGGAGCTTCGCCATAAGATGGTAATGGAAATCCGTAAGTTCCTTGATAACCTGAACTTTATGGAAGTTGAAACACCTATCTTGATCAATTCCACACCCGAAGGTGCCCGAGATTTTGTAGTTCCTTCCAGAATGAATCCGGGTCAGTTCTATGCTCTGCCACAAAGCCCTCAGATACTGAAACAGTTGCTTATGGTATCAGGTTTTGACCGCTATTTCCAGATAGCAAAGTGTTTCCGCGATGAAGACCTTCGCGCAGACCGTCAGCCTGAATTTACACAGATTGACTGTGAAATGTCTTTTGTAGAACAGGAAGATATTATTCAGATTTTTGAAGATATGGCAAAACATCTCTTCAAATCTATTCTTGGTATAGAGATGAACGAACCATTCTTGCGTATGAGCTGGCACGATGCCATGAAGTACTATGGTAGCGATAAGCCGGATTTACGCTTTGAAATGAAGTTCGTAGAGCTTATGGATATAATGAAGGGCCACGGATTCCCTGTATTTGACAGTGCAGAATATATAGGTGGTATCTGTGCAAAAGGAGCTGCAACATACACACGTAAGCAAATTGATCTGCTTACAGAATTCGTAAAGCGCCAGCAGATAGGAGCTAAAGGTCTGGTATATGCACGCGTAGAGGCTGATGGCAATGTAAAATCAAGTGTAGATAAATTCTACACACAGGATGTACTGCAACAACTAAAAGCGGCATTCAATGCAGAACCGGGCGACCTTATTCTTATATTGAGTGGAGATGATGCAATGAAAACCCGCAAACAGCTTTGCGAATTGCGTCTTGAAATGGGTAACCAGCTTGGATTACGCAACAAAAATGTATTCTCATGTCTTTGGGTAGTAGATTTTCCAATGTATGAATGGAGCGATGAAGAGGGTAGGTTGATGGCTATGCACCATCCGTTTACCAGCCCCAAACCGGAAGATGTTCCATTGTTGGAAACCGACCCTGCCAGTGTACGTGCGAATGCCTACGATATGGTTATAAATGGAAATGAAGTTGGTGGCGGTTCAATAAGAATACACGACAGCAAACTTCAGGCTACAATATTCAACATACTTGGATTTACTCCGGAACAGGCACAGGAAAAGTTTGGTTTCCTAATGAATGCCTTTAAGTTCGGTGCACCTCCTCATGGTGGTTTGGCATTCGGTCTGGATCGTTTGGTTAGCATATTTGCAGGACTTGACAACATACGCGACTGCATAGCTTTCCCAAAGAACAATTCGGGTAGGGACGTTATGTTAGATGCCCCTGGTCCTATAGACCAAGTGCAGTTCGATGAATTACATCTTAGAATTGATCTTCAAGAATAAAATAACAGAGGACTATATTTGACTTGTCGGTTAGATATAGTCCTTAATAATTAATAAAGGATGAAAAGATTATTTAATTTACTGATTTTATTGTTTGCAGCAGTTACTGTTGTGTCTGCACAAAACACAACTACAGAACTTTTAGGTAAGGTGATTGATGAAAACGGTGAACCTCTAACAGGAGTTACCATACAAGCCGTTCATACATCATACAGCAGCAATTATGGAACTTCATCAAATCGTCAAGGAGTATATTCACTTTCGGGATTACGTCCCGGAAACTACAGAATCACTTTTAGCTTTATAGGCTATAAAGATTACAATCAAGAAGTTACACTCTCTTTAGGGCAGCAGTATATACTTGATGTTCAGCTTAATGAGAGCGTACAGAATTTATCGGCAATAAACATTACAGCTGAAAGAACGCACTTTGCAGAGACCAAAACAGGTCAGACTATGCGTATTGACAATAAGACTATAGAACAACTTCCGTCTATAAACAGAACCTTATTGGACTATACCAGATTATCACAATACAGCGGCAACGATAACTCTATGGCCGGTCGAGACGGTCGTCTTACCACATTAAATATTGATGGTGCCAGCCTAAACAATAGTTTTGGAACAACATCGGCTCTGCCTGCCGCAGGAAATCCAATATCTATTGATGCCATTGACGAAGTTCAGGTAGTAATTGCACCATACGATGTTCGCCAAAGTAACTTTACGGGTGGTGGTGTAAATGCAATAACAAAATCGGGTAGCAATATTCTTACAGGAAGTGCATATATCTATCACAGAAATCAGGATATGCGTGGTAATAGAGTTGACGGCTATTCACTTGGCAACAGAGAAAAAGAGTCAAAAACCACATACGGATTTACAGTAGGAGGTCCTATTATAAAGAACAAGCTATTCTTTTTTGCAAATTTGGAAATTGAAGATCAGCCTCAACCTATATCAAAATGGAAACTCTCTACCGATGGTGTAGGCGATGCCGATGCAATGATAAGCCGTGTAACTCAAGCCGATATGGATAGATTTGCCACTGCATTGAATAAGTACGGTTACAAAGCAGGAAGTACCAATCTGAATGATGGCAATGTACAAAATCGCAAGATATTGGCCAGATTGGATTGGAATATTTCAGATAAGCACAACCTGATGCTTCGTTATAATCTTACCAACAATACTTCATGGGCTACACCAAATAATAATTCAACAGTTGGAACTTCAGCTCCATCTTATCGTATTTCAGACAAAGGTTATGTATTCCGTAACAGTTGCTATAACATAAATGACGATGCATGGTCTGCTGTAGCAGAACTTAACAGTCGTTTTTCCAATAGTCTGTCAAACAGATTATTGGCAACAATATCAGAAGTAAGTAACTTGCGTGGGTCTGAATCGCCTCTATTCCCGTATATTGATATTTGGGATGGAAATGGTGATATTTTTATGGGTGCGGGTTATGAACCATTTTCTTACAACACAGGTAACGCCACAAATACACTCAATATAAAAGACGAAGTAAGATGGACTATAGGCAACAACATTCTTACTGCCGGTATTAGCATGGAGCACCAGAAGGCAAAAACCGGTTACACAATGTATGGCACAGGTTATTATAAATACGCTTCATTGGAAGATTTTGAACAGGGTAAAGCACCAATAGCATTTGGTTTTACCTATCCATACGATAATGTTTCAGACCCAATGTCAAAAGTATCGTTTGGTCAGTATTCTCTATATTTGCAGAATGAAACCAGACCACTTAAAAATCTTATTCTTACATACGGATTCCGAGCCGATTTACTTGACTATCTGCAACCTATAACAACAAATATTCCTTTTAAATCACTTGATTGGACAGCTCATTACTATGCTGATGGTACTGCTCCTAAAGGATATGTATCGCCTGTTTTCGACACCGGCAGATGGCCAAAGAGCAATGTTCAATGGTCACCACGTTTAGGTTTCAATTGGACCAACAACAGCAATACTATTGTGGTACGTGGTGGTGCCGGACTCTTTACCGGACGTATTCCATTGGTATTCTTTACCAATATCCCCAATTACAGCAATATGTTGCAGAACACAGTTATGATTAAGGACGATTCAAATGGATTGTTATCTGGTTTTGCAAACAATTTCCTGCATACCAACAATGACCTCAAAAAGTATCTGACAGCAAACGGATATCCTGCAGTATATAATCAGAATTCAGCAGTAAAAAGTGCAACTTTATGCGGTGTAAGTGAAGATTTCAAGTTACCACAAGTGCTAAAGACATCACTGGGAATAGATTGGATTCTCCCTCTTGAAATCCCTGCATCTATATCGGTTGAAGGTATTTACAACAAGGATATAAATGCAGTAATGACAGAGAACCTGAACCTCTATACAGACCATAGTTATGGCAAGTTTACCGGTTCAGACAACAGAATAAACTATAGAGACAACATCAACGGAACCAATATTCACAAAAACGTAACCGGCGGTGCATCCATGCTTACAAATACCAATCGTGGTTATAGTTATAGTTTAAGTATATCTGCCAATATTCAACCTATTGAAAATCTGGATATTAATTTGGCATACATACACAACGAATCAAAGAGCGTATCTGATATGACAGGTTCTTCACTCTATTCAACATGGAAGAATACTTTAAGCGTAAACAGTTCAAATGATGAAGTATTAAAACGAACATCATACGTAATCCCGGATAAGATAAGCGGTTATGTTACCTATACTTTGAAGAATGGCAAGAACAGTTCAACCACATTTGGTTTGTACTATGCCGGAATGAATTCAGGTCTATACAGCTATTCTTATGCCAACGATATGAATGGAGACGGTTCTTCGGCCGACCTAATCTACATACCTGCATCAAAAGACGAAGTACTATTTGTAGATAATGGTAATTATACAGCTGCAGAGCAACAGGATGCTTTCTGGAACTTTGTGTGCAACGATCCATATTTGAGTGAACATAAAGGTGAATATGCCCAAGCCAATATGGCACGTATGCCTTGGTTTAACCGTTTTGATATAAGGGTAGTGGAGAACATAGGTTTCAAGGTAGGTAATGACATTCATAAGATACAACTGTCACTCGACCTTATGAATGCATCAAATCTACTCTCCAACAAATGGGGTGTAAGACAAACAGCATCAGCATGTAATAATGGCAAGATTCTAACTTATAAAGGTGTAAATTCAGAAGGAAAACCGCTATATACACTCTATTCAAATAAAGAGGGACTTCTATCAAAACAGTTTGATACACTGAAAAGCAGTGACAACTGTTGGTTCCTTCAGTTAGGACTCAAATATATCTTCTGATTATAAGAAACAAATTGCTATAGCGGCTATAACAAAGCCGACAATCTGGTGGGGTTTCATCTTTTCATGATAGAAACCCCATCCTGCTATTACACCTATAGCAACTATACCTATATTATGCAATGGAAATAAAAGTTCTGTTTTTATACTCTTCATTGCCACCATTAACAGATATGTGCAGAAGAAATTGCTTGCTCCTAATGCAATGCCACCCAGAATATTCTTCCATTTTAGCATCATGGCAAGTTTCGATTTCTTGTTGAATATTATAAACACTCCCCCCATAACTGCAGCACTTATAAATATCACAAACGTAACCATAGATAATTGCTGATTAACAGATGTGTCTGACAATGAACTATTTGAAGATATAGAGTGTTGTACCAGTTTAAGAAAAGAGTTACTTAGACCAAACATAACAAACACAGATAATGGTATTATTATGTCCAACACAGATTTGTCACCTCTCTCTGAACCGCTGTTCTCTCTTTTCTGCCATACAATAAGCGACATGGCAAACAATATTACTATAATTGCAATCCATTGCGGTTTCTCACTACCCGGAATAAAAAGATAGTTTACCAATATAGGGATAATCATTGAAACCCTGCTTGACACTGTAGATATGGCAACACCAACTCTTATTGTACAAACAGATAATACCATCATACCCAATATAAATATCAGGCCGGTAAATATTGCAGGGTAAAACCAGTCTGTCTGCACAGGATTTACAAATCCATTACTGCCATTATATGAAAAAACCAGACTTAAAACTGTGGCTGCCAAATAGTTGTATATAATTGCAGGCATTGTATCTATATTTTTAAGCTTAAATATCTTAAATAGTATAGAAAACAGAGCCGCACATATTGTAGCTAATATTAGTGCTATCATAGATGTATAAATTGTATTATATGTGAAAAATTGATGTAAAATTACTCTTTTATATGCATAATAATTATACAAAAGTAAAGATTTTAGTAAATTTGCGGTCTATTTATAAATAATTATGAAGATGAAATTCAAACAAATTTTGATTGCAGTTATGGCTGTAGCAGCCACAACCCTTGTTTCGTGTGTTAATAAAGAACAGAAAACCAACAATGATTCTCAAATGGAACCAAGAAGTATTCTCATTACTGTAGATCTACAGAAAGATTTTATCAATGGTACGCTTCCTGCAAAGGATGCAGAGCAAATTATTCCTGCCATAAACAACGTAAAGCATAATTTCGATTTGCTTTACTTCACTTTGGACTGGCATCCTGCAAACCACTGTTCATTCACCAAAGAGGGCGGAATATGGCCGGTACACTGTGTACACTACACTGAAGGAGCATCTATTCCCGATTGTATATTGGCAGACGTTGATGACTCAAAGCTTCTTTTCTATACAAAAGGTAAAGATGCAACAAAGGAAGAATATGGAGCTTTTACTGATATAGAAGCAGATAATCAGACTATGTTCAATGCGGGCGACAACGTTGTTGTTTGCGGTATAGCATCGGAATATTGCGTTCTGGAGACACTTAAAGAGGTGGTTCGTCTTAGCAAAGCCATAGGCTTTAATGTCAGCGTATTCTTAGATGGTGTAGCATGCATAGAGAACCATGATGTACTGTTGGAATACATGAAAGCCGAAGGAATAAAAGAGTACAAATAATAACCGATATACATGAATAAAGATACTGCTATCATCAGTATGATCGAGAACGATTTATACAAGTTCTCAATGTCATATTACTATCAGAGAACCACTCCTGAAGGAATAGGTACTTTCAGTTTTACAGACAGAAACGGTTTGGAATTCACACCCGAATTTGTAGAACTTCTTAAAGAGGAGTTCAAGAAACTGGAATCGTTGGTACTTACCGACGAAGAGTTCAACTGGTGTATAGCAAATATCTACTTTATACCACGCTGCTATTTTGAATGGTTGCGTGGTTTCAGATTCGATTCATCTATTATTCAAATTTCCTTAGACGAAAAGAATCATCTGCATATAGAGGCAACTGACAATATCTATAAGGTAACACTTTACGAAATACCCATACTTTCCACAGTATCAGAAGTTTATTTCAGATATATGAATTTGGGTGAACCCGATTGGGACTACATCTATTCACAACTGGAACGTAAAGTAGCCATATCAAACGAACATAAGATTAAATTTGCCAACTTTGGTATGCGTCGCAGATATTCTCACATTGTAGAAGACCGTGTAACAGAGTATTTAGCAAAGAATGCAGACTACTTTATAGGCTCATCAACAGTCTATTTTGCAATGAAATATCAGTCTGTAAAGAAAGATTTGAAACCCATTGGCACAATGGCTCACGAACTGATGATGGCTACTGCGGCATTTATGGGTCCCAAAGAGGCAAACTACTATGTAATGCGTAAATGGGCAGAGATATACGGAGGTGCTATGGGTACCATGCTTCCCGACTGCTTTACATCAGAAGTCTTCTTCAGGAATTTCAGTCTTGATATGGCAAAGTTATATGATGGTGTACGCCATGACAGCGGTGATCCACTTGAGTTTGGCGATAAGATGATTGCAAAATATGAATCATACCATATAGACCCAAGAACCAAATCGATAGTATTCAGTGATTCGCTCGATTTTGACAAAGCTCTGGAGATACAGAACTACTTTAAGGATAGGATAGGGGTATCGTTTGGTATAGGCACCAATTTAACAAATGATGTAGGTACCTCAAAACCTTTGAACATCGTAATGAAGTTGAAAACATTCCAGGTTAATCCGCGTCAGCACGTTTATAGATGCGTTAAATTGTCGGATGTTCCAGGTAAAGAGATAGGTGACCCGGACGAAGTTCATAGCTACAAGGTAATTCTTGGACTTATCTGATTGATTATTTGAGAATTTATTGTACTTTTGCAGAGAAATCATTAGATAAAGGTGATGACAATAGGGAAAATTATTGATGCCCTTGAAGGATTCGCGCCTCTGCCACTGCAAGATGATTTTGATAATTCAGGCTTGCAGGTAGGGTTGACAGAGACGGAAGCTACAGGGGCTTTATTGTGTTTGGACGTGACCGAAGCAGTGGTTGATGAAGCCATTGCAAATGGTTGCAACCTTATTATATCACATCACCCGCTGTTGTTTTCACCATTAAAACGCATTTCCAACAGCAATTATATAGGACGTTGTGTTATTAAAGCCATAAAACATGATATAACTATATATGCTGCACATACAAACCTGGACAATGCATCATGCGGTGTCAACAAACAAATAGCCAATTTGTTAAAACTAAAAGACACTACTCCTTTACAGGACAAAGGCAATGGCAATGGCGCAGGAATAATAGGTTATCTACCTGAATGTTTAACAGAAAAACAGTTATTGGAAGCATTGCAAACACTGTTTAAGGTACCGGCTATAAAACATAACGGCAACTTAGGTAAACCTATATCAAAAGTGGCTTTATGTGGAGGTTCCGGAGCATTTCTGATTCCTGACGCAATAGCCTGCAAGGCCGATGCTTTTATAACCGGTGAAATTGGTTTTCACAAAATGTTCGGTTATGACGGTACTATTAAGTTGATTGAATTGGGACACTACGAAAGTGAACAGTTCACTGTAGATTTGCTTTACAACAAGCTTAATAAAGAATTCAGCGAACTGAAACTGGTTAAAACAAACGTTAAGACCAACCCCATAAATTATTGTATATAAATGACAAACAAAATATTTTGATTATGGCAAAAGAGAAAAGAGATCCGGCGGATTTTTCAGTAGAAGAGAAACTGAAATCCCTTTACCAGTTACAGACCATGTTGTCTGAAATTGACAAGATTAAAACTCTACGTGGTGAATTACCACTGGAAGTACAGGACCTTGAAGATGAAATAGTAGGTTTAAGCACTCGTATTGAAAAGAACAAAACTGAGATTGCAGAATTGACTAAAGCTGTAAGTGAAAATAAAATCAGCATGGAGGCTTCAAGAGCAACCATAGCAAAATACAAGGAACAGCAGGACAATGTACGTAACAACAGAGAATACGACGCTCTAAACAAAGAGATTGAGTTCAAATCATTGGAGATAGAACTCAACGAAAAACATATACGCGAATACACCAACTCCATAACTGCAAAGAGTGAAGAGATGGAACGCAACCTGGCTCTGATTACTGAAAAGAGACAGGAATTGGAAATAAAAAAGACTGAACTTGACGAAATAATCAGCGAAACTCGTTTGGAAGAGGAAAAACTGCGTGAAAAATCAAAGAATCTTGAAATTACAATAGATCCAAGACTCTTGCTTTCATTCAAACGTATCAGAAAAAATACTCGCAATGGTTTGGGTATTGTATATGTAGAACGTGGTGCTTGCGGTGGTTGCTTTAACAAAATCCCACCTCAGAGACAGCTTGATATACGTCTTCGTAAAAAGATTATTGTATGCGAATATTGTGGCCGTATTATTATTGACCCACAATTGGCAGGTATAGAAGAGACTCCTGTAGCAGCTCCGGCTCCAAAGAAAAGAGCAAGCAAAAAGAGCAGTGCAGAAAAAGAGTAAATGAAATAGAATAGGGGTGACACTTCAAAAGTGACACCCCATTTTATTTATATAGAATTATAATCGGGAATATCATTAAGAAAAACATAACCTCCTGTTTCGTAATCCACCTTTACGCAATAATGATTCATTCCATTACTAACAATTAAATAATCTACCTTAAGAGCTACGTTATATCTGGAAATCTGAGCAAAAACATCGCCAGTAATCTTAACGGTAGGAGCCTTATACTCCACTATCAGCTTTGGACAACCATTAGTGTCATATATAACAGTATCGCATCTCTTCTTTACTTTTCCAACCGTAATAGAACTTTCATTTGCAATATGAGACATAGGATACAGTTTATACTTAACCAGATAATTCACAAAGTGTTGGCGCACCATCTCTTCCGGAGTAAATGCAACCCATTTCTTGCGAATAGTGTCGAATATGCAAATTTTGCCATTCTGTTCGCAAATTTTTGGCTCAAAAGCGGGTAAATTTAACTTATCCATTTTAACTTTGTAAGATAATATCCAGCAATAGTGCGAAGATAGTTATTTTGAATTATAATGGCAACATCAGGCGTAGCATATAGAACTATAATGGGCGAATTAAAGCAAGGAAAATATAGCCCCATCTATTATTTGATGGGCGAAGAATCCTTCTTTATAGACTCCATATCAGATTATATAAGAGAGAATGCATTAAGCGAAGAAGAACGAGATTTTAACCAGATAGTTGTGTATGGCGCGGATACCACAATGAGCGAAGTGGTTCAAAGAGCTAAAGCATATCCTATGGGCGCAAACAGACAGGTTATTATAGTCAAAGAGGCGCAAACATTGGTTAAAGAACATAATGGAGGTGTAGATCCATTGGAAATCTTAGGTTCATACCTTCAAAACATACAACCAACAACCATACTTGTATTCTGCCACAAAAACGGTAAATTAGACAGCAGAAAAAAGATTGTTGGAGCTATTAAACAGTGCGGTACACTATTTGAATCGGCTAAAATCAAAGAAAATGAGATGCCTTTATACATAAATGAATATGTAAATGAAAAACAACTTAGAATATCAGATAGAGCTACATCTATGATTGTAGAGGCTGTCGGTACCGATATATCCAGACTTATAACAGAGTTAGATAAACTTAATGTTGCATCAGGAGGTTCAGGTAAAGAGATAACACCCGATTTAGTAGAACAGAATGTAGGTATTAGCAAGGAGTATAATGTATTTGAATTTCAACGCGCACTTATAAGCAAAGATATACTCAAAGCCAATAAAATAGCTGCATACTATGAAAATAACTCTAAAAACTATCCTATACAGATGATTACAGCCACTATATTTGGCTATTATTCAAATTTAATGCTTGCTTATTACGCCCCAAATAAAACAGAACAGGGGGTAGCAGAGTTTTTGGGATTAAAAAACAGCTGGGGTGTTAAAGATTATATGATTGGAATGAAAAACTACACAGCCAGACAAGTATTGGAGATAATAGGCTATATAAGAGAATATGATGCAAAATCAAAAGGTGTGGAAAATTCAGGCAATACTACGGATGGTTTATTACGAGAACTATTATTTAAGATTTTGCACTAAGTATTGAGGTTAACTCAAAATATTCAAATCTCAGCGAGTAGAGTTTTAATGAGAGTGGTAAATTAGTTTTGCCACTCTTTTTTTATAGCAACAAATAGGTAGCAAAATATATATTAAGCTTTTTTAACAGATGTACATCACAAACATTTGTATCATTTCATTTTACAATAGTATTCAAACATATATATATCACATTTGTATCATCATCAATCTACTTACACCTAATTATAGATCATTTAGCGCACAGCAATTATATGCATTTTAATATACAAAATCAATCTACAAACATAATTAACTAAATATCAGTATAGTTACGGAAAAATTCAGCACTAAAATTTAGAAAAATGGGACTGCGTTATGCAAAAGACAGGAGAAACATCAATGAATCGAGATGTTTTAAAGATTATTTTATTTATAATCAGTTATTTAAGTAATTTTACCAAAGTAATTTCTAACATTATTTTTGCACATTGTTTACACAAATAGGATAAAACAATATTCCTGAATGTTACTTTTGTTATGTTACATCTGTATCGCACACAATTGTATCAAAACAATATTTTTGTATCACAATATTTTTGTTTACTTTTGTAACAACTACTCAAAATTTATACAAAAATGGATATGAGAGAACGTCTTTTAGAACTTATGAATCAATTAAACATGTCACCTACACAGTTTGCATCTGCCATAGGTGCCAGCAGAACTACCATACAACATATAATGAGCGGTAGAAATGAGCCCAGCCTTAAAATTATCACCTCTATATACGAAACCTTTCCAAGCGTAGATATTAAATGGTTGCTTAAAGGAGAAGGAGCTGCTTTTACAAATCAATCTCAAATTACCGATTACCCACTGTTTGAGAATGATGAGAATCGTTTTTTTCAGAACGAAGTACGAAACGAGATCAAAAATTCAAATCTCGACAGGCAAAACAGCCCTAAAAATACAAAGCAAAAAACTGATAATAAGAAGAATACACTTAATATAACCTCTAATTTAAACAACAAAAAAATCAAAGAAATTGTAGTTTTCTTTGAAGATGGCACTTTTGAAAAATTTTCAGAAAACAATAAATAATTTGTCATAAACTATTGTTTGTTGTAAAAAAACGTTATTTTTGTGTATCAATCTTTGTTCAAAAAAATAATCATCAGATTTATCTTTTTGAACATTGTGATATATATAATATGAGATTAACTAAAAGTACATGTTTATGAAAAAGTCCATTTTGTTATTAGTATCGGTTTTGTTTATATTAACAGGTTGCAAAACCACAAAGGTTACAAAAGCTAATCCAAGCGAAGTATGGCAAACAATGATGGTAAAACAGATTTCATCAGAAATCAATGATGGTATTATCACGGCCACATATAGCAATGGTACCACTTTGTATTATAGAATTTTAGATAACTTTGGTAACGTATCGCTTACTTGGGATAGAAGCAACGGCAGAACCAGTTACGAAACTCAGAGCAATTACAAAGGAGATATCGAGATTCCTTCGTTTGTTACAGTAGGTGCAAATGATGAATTTGTATTCCGTGTAATGGAAATAGACCAGCACGCATTCTGTCATAGCACCAGTTTGAGAAGCATATCAATACCTTATTCAGTACTAAGAATCAACATTGATGCATTTAGCGAATGTATTGAATTAGAGCGTATCACAGTTAACCCTAACAACCAGACCTATAAGGACGTAGAAGGCGTTTTGTATAGCAAGGATTCAAGAATGATTATCAATTATCCTGCAAAGAAGAAAGACAAAGTGTATATTTTGCCGGAAGAGGTTTCATTTATTTGTACAGAAGCATTTAAAGACAACCATAATCTTGAAGTTATTAAGATTGGCGATAACGTTACAGCATTGAGTGACTACGCATTTAAGAATTGCACAAACTTAAAGACTGTAGCATTAGGCAGCAATGTTAGAATTATAGGTAAGGAAGCATTTGCTAATTGTCCTAACTTAAGAGAAATATTCTCTGCAAACGTATTCCCTCCTCATAACAGTCCAAAGGTGTTTGATTCTACCATATATGATAAGTGTGTAGTGTATGTACCAACAGGTAGTTCATTCCACTATCGTAGAACTTTGGAATGGCAGGATTTCAAGAATATGGAAGAACGTGAACACAGATTGTTCAAGGTTATGTTCGGTGGTGAGTATTAAACCAATAACAGTATATAATAAAATAGGTCAACTTCAATGTTGGCCTATTTTTTTACACAATAAATTGTTGTAACTTTATGCCATAAATAAATAAGGAGATGAAAAAGTATCAATTAGACTTGATAGTAGTGGATAATGTAATGGTTGGTAACAGCGCAACACTGTTAACACTTACCCATTCAGAGCCACTGCCGGAAATGATTGCAGGACAATTTGCTGAGCTACAGGTAGATAAAGCCAAAGTACTGCTACGCCGTCCAATATCTATACATAATGTAGATAAAACCACTAACACCGTAGAATTTCTTATTCAGATAGTAGGTGAAGGTACAAAGGAACTTGCAAATCTAAAGAGAGGAGATTCATTAAATGTATTGCTCCCATTAGGTAATGGTTTTGGATACGCAGGCACAACACAATCACCTTTATTAATAGGTGGCGGTGTAGGTGTAGCACCACTTTTACATTTGGGTAAAGAACTTAAATCAAGAGGTATAACACCTACATTCCTATTTGGAGGACGTTCTAAAGAACACTTATTGAGATTAGAGAGTTTTGAAGCTGTAGGAAAAGTATATGTTACTACAGAAGATGCCTCTTTAGGTGAAAAAGGGTTTGTAACAAACCATTCACTTTTGATTGACGGCGATAATTATGATAAAATTTTTGCGTGTGGACCAACACCTATGCTAAAAGCGGTTGCTGCCTGGGCTAACGAACACGAAATAGCTTGCGAAGTATCGTTAGAACATAAAATGGCATGTGGAATAGGCGCGTGTCTATGTTGCGTAGAGAATACAGAAGATGGTAATGTGTGTGTATGTAAAGAAGGGCCGGTATTTTCAATAGATAAATTATTATGGAACAATTAAAAACCAATATTGGTAATTTGCAATTAAAGAATCCGGTAATGACAGCTTCCGGTACATTTGGTTATGGAACAGAATATGCCGATTTCTTTGATATAGCAAAATTAGGAGGAATTCTTGTAAAGGGTACCACCCTGCATCGTAGAGAAGGTAATCCATATCCACGTATGGCAGAAACACCATCAGGTATGCTGAATGCAGTAGGATTGCAAAATAAAGGAGTTGATTATTTTGTAGAAAACATATATCCTACTATTAAAGATATAGATACAAATATAATAGTAAACGTATCGGGATCTTGCATAGATGATTATGTTCAAACTGCAGAAATCATTAATCATCTTGATAAAATACCTGCTATAGAGCTTAACATATCGTGCCCAAATGTAAAACAGGGAGGTATGGCTTTTGGTGTAACAACACAAGGAGCATCGGAAGTGGTAAAAGCAGTAAGAAGAGTTTATGATAAGACGTTGATAGTTAAATTATCTCCAAACGTAACAGATATCACAGAAATTGCAAAGGCAGTTGAAGCACAAGGTGCTGATAGTGTATCACTTATCAACACATTACTTGGTATGGCCATAGACAGCGAAAGACGCAAACCTATTCTTTCAACCATTACAGGTGGCTTAAGTGGTCCAGCTGTAAAACCTATTGCTCTACGAATGGTTTGGCAAACATACAAAGCCGTAAAGATTCCAATTGTAGGTATTGGCGGTATCATGACAGCTGCAGATGCCATTGAATTCCTACTGGCAGGGGCAACCGCAATAGAAGTAGGAACTGCCAACTTTATAGATCCTGCAGTTTGTAGCAAAATAGTAGATGGAATTGAAGATTATCTGAATCGCCATAACATACCATCTGTAAAGGATCTTATAGGCGCTTTAGAAGTATAACTAATTAACTGACTGAATTATAGATTATGACTATTAAAGATTTACAACCATCAAAGGTATGGGAAAATTTCTACCTTTTAACTAGAGTTCCACGTCCTTCTAAACATGAAGAAAAAGTACGTGAATTCCTTTTGGATTGGGCAAAAGAACGCAACATAGAAGCATTCACAGATAAAACAGGCAATGTTATAATGCGTGTTCCGGCCACTCCGGGATATGAAAACAAAAAAGGAATTGTTTTCCAGGGTCACATGGATATGGTACCTCAGAAGAATGCAGATACCGTTCACGATTTTGAAAACGACCCAATAGAAACATACGTTGATGGAGATTGGTTAAGAGCAAAAGGAACAACACTTGGAGCAGACAATGGTTTAGGTCTTGCACTTGGTATGGCTATGTTGGAATCTAAAGATATTCAGCACGGTCCATTAGAACTGCTTGCAACATACGACGAAGAGACCGGCATGACCGGTGCAATGTTATTAGAACCGGGTATCTTGAAAGGCGAAATCCTTATAAACCTGGATTCTGAAGAGGAGGGAGAACTATGCATAGGATGCGCAGGAGGCCTTGATGCTACTGCATACGACGAATATCAGCGCAAACCAATGCCTGAAAACCATCTATGCTACTCATTAGCAGTAAAAGGTTTCTCCGGTGGTCATTCAGGTATAGAGATAAACAAATACAGAGCTAACGCCAATAAAGTAGCAGCCAGAATTCTCTACTCACTTCTTACTGAGGCCGATGTAAAGCTTTTGGATTTGGAAGGAGGTACACTGCGCAATGCCATTCCAAGAGAATGTTTTGCTACTGTATATGTTCCGGCAGACAAAGTAGAAAAAGCAAAAGAAATTATTGATACTATTTTTGCTCAGGTTAAAAACGAATATATGGTTACAGATCCAAATTGTAATTATCTGTTTGAACCATACGTTTGCAAAGAGGGAGAAGTTTGCGACCCTGATGAATGTCTATACGTAGAAGAAGCTACAGCTATAAGATATATGCAATCTATACTTGCCTGTCCCGATGGCGTAGAGAGAATGAGTGACCAGATGTCGGGACTTGTAGAGACATCCAATAATTTAGCTATAGTAAATATCTATAAAGGCGAATTTTCTGTTAAATGTCTGATGAGAAGCTCGGTAGATAGTGCGAAAGACCTGCTTGCCTTAAAGATAAAGAGCCTATTCGCACTTGCAAACATCAAAGTTGACTTTGATGGAGGTTATTCAGGATGGGCACCGAATGCAGATTCAGAGATTCTTAAGCTAATGAAACAGACATATTGCGATATGTTTGGAAAAGAACCTCACGTTATGGCTGTTCATGCAGGTTTAGAGTGCGGTATTCTTAGTGGAGCATACCCAAATTGGGATATGATTTCATGTGGACCTACATTAGTTAGCCCACACTCACCTGACGAGCGTTGTTATATTCCAACTGTACAAAAAGTATGGGATTATCTAATTGAAGTAGTAAAAAGAGTATAATGAAGAATAAACTGGCCAAATTATTTGTATTTGAAGGATATGCATATATGTATATCCTAACAATAATACTATGTATAACCGGAATGATGAACGGTTATTTCTTAGGTACAATAGCAGGTACAGAACAAACAGTTGCCAGTTTTTTCAAATTAGGTGAGATAGGAGAGAACTACATGGAGACAGTACACTCCATTGTAGTTGCTTCTCCTATTTTAGGTTGTTGTTTAGGCGCTTTATTAAGTACCTTTATCAGACGTTGGTTAGGTGGAAAGAAATTTGCACTTATTTTAGTGGCGTTTCTATTTATTGTATCTGCAATAGGTAGCTATCATCCTGAAATTCTTACCGGCCATCTTCATAGAGTAACACCAGAAGAATCAAACTGGGGAATGTTTATTTCACTAATGATATTCAGAGCAATTGGTGGATTCGCAGTAGGAGTTTCTTCAGTATTAAGTCCATTGTATATGACAGAACTTGTTCCTGCTGAAAAACGTGGTAAGCTGGTATCTGCATTCTATCTTTTTAAAGTATTAGGAATAATGTTTGCATTTATTGTAAACTCACTACTCTTTAAATATCATACAGTAATATATTTGCTACAAGACTACACTACATTAATAGACACAGGCTGGCGACACATGTTCATAGCTATTGCTTTTCCTGCTATTCTTATGTTTGCAGTAGTCTTTGTGCTACCTCATTCACCACGAGAACTAATACTGGACGGAAAAATTAAAGAGGCAAAAAACACCTTTTTACTACTATATGGAACCACCCGATCTCAGAAAATTATGGGTGAACTACAACAATCATTCAATTCCAGTAGAGCAAGCCTATTTTCATACGGCAAAAAAGTGCTAATTCTATGTGTAGGAATGGCATTTTGTCAGCAGTTTATTGGTTTTAACACCATCATATACTTTCTACCCAGAATAGTATCAGACTTAACATTAACTGACACCTTAAATTCTATTCAAATTTCTACCATACTAATTATGTTTGCTACATTATCGGTAGTAATAACATTCATTTATATAGACAAATTTGGTAGAAAGCCACTTCTTATTGTAGGTACATTATTGATATTATTAAGTTTTGTGCTACTGTTGGTATTTAGACTATCAGACGTCAATATTCTGATTCTTAATATTATCCCTATGATTCTCTACTTTGTAGGATTTTCAATATCTGGGGCATCTACCTGTATGGTATATATTTATGAAATTTTACCAAACGAGATTCGTAGAAGTGGATGTAGTCTGATACAAACATTATCCTGGACATTTAATTTAATAATGGTTATAGTGTTACCTCATTTATATTCTGATAATAAATGGATTATAATTATAATTATGACAGTAACCACACTGTTGGCTATAATAATCACTATTACATTATTACCGGAAACAAAAAGAATGACTCTGGAAGAAATTGGAGAGTTCTGGTCCATAAGGGAGAATAAAAAGAAAAACTATCAGTAATCAAACTGATAGTTTTCTTTTTGTATAATCTATATAAAAAATCAATAGTGGAATTCTCCAAATTCACTCTTTATTATAAGTTCTGTCTTTTCCGATTCTTCCACACGACCTACCACTTGAGCATCAATGCCAAAGCTCTTACTTATAGCAATAACTTCTTCTGCATATTCAGAAGGAAGATAAATCTCAAATCGATGACCACAGTTAAACACCTTGTACATCTCTGACCAATCTGTATGGCTCTGCTCCTGAATAGTCTTGAAAAGCGGTGGAATAGGGAACAGATTATCCTTTACAACACACACATTTTCAACAAAATGCAACACTTTTGTTTGAGCACCGCCAGAACAGTGAATCATACCGTGAATCTTACCACGCAATGAATCCAGAATCTTCTTTATTACAGGTGCATAAGTTCTGGTTGGAGACAACACAAGTTCACCTGCATTAAGCGGAGAACCCTCTACAGCATCTGTCAGACTCAAACCACCTGAATAGACCAAATCTTCAGGTACAGAATGATCGTAAGTCTCCGGATATTTTTCTGCAATACTCTTGTTAAATACATCGTGACGTGCACTGGTCAGACCATTACTACCCATGCCACCATTGTATTTATCTTCGTATGTAGCTTTACCGGAAGAAGAAAGACCTACTATAACATCGCCCGGACGAATATTGGCATTGTCAATAACGTCACTGCGTTTCATTCTGCAAGTAACTGTACTATCTACAATTATTGTACGTACCAAATCACCAACATCGGCAGTTTCACCACCTGTTGCATAGACACCAACACCCATAGAACGTAATTCAGCAAGCAATTCATCAGTACCGTTAATAATTGCACTAATTACACTGCCGGGAACCAGATTCTTGTTTCTGCCAATGGTAGAACTTACCAGGATGTTATCTACAGCACCTACACAAAGCAGATCGTCAATATTCATTATCAAAGCATCCTGTGCAATACCTTTCCATACAGAAAGATCGCCGGTTTCGCGCCAATATGCGTACGCCAATGACGATTTGGTACCCGCACCATCAGCATGCATTATGTTACAATATTCAGGATCACCACCTAAAATATCGGGAATAATCTTACAAAATGCTTTAGGATAAAGACCTTTATCTATGTTCTTTATAGCATTGTGTACATCCTCTTTTGTGGCAGATACGCCACGCATCATATATCTGTTATTCATATCCATAAATTATTCGTTCCATATACGCCAAGTAGCATCGGCCTGCCTCTGCCACATTTCATATCCGTTTTTAACTATGGCTCCATTCTGCGCTCCTTTTTTCATAAACAGTGTCTCTTCCGGACGATAAATAACATCATACAACAGATGTTTATCTGAAATATATGCATAAGGTATATCCGGACATTTATCTGAATCGGGCCACATTCCAACAGGCGTACAGTTAATTAAGATACTATACTCATCCATTACAGAAGGCGATAATTCATAATAACCAAGTATGTCGAAATTGGAATTTCTAGATACAAACTTACTCTCTACACCTAATTTATCGAGTGCATATTTTACAGCTTTCGATACACCTCCGGTACCAAGAATCAAAGCTTTTTTTCTATCTTCCAACAATGGAGCAATAGATTCTTCAAAACCAATAGCATCTGTATTGTAACCAACAAGTTCTACTTTATTATTACTGCGAATTACTTTAATAACATTAACTGCACCAACCTGAGCTGCACTTTCATCCAGTCTATCCATCATTGGAATAACATCCTGTTTATAAGGTATAGTTACGTTTAAACCGCACAGATTAGGATTCTCTTCAAGTATAGTTTTCAGTTCTTCTGCACTATCTATTTCAAAATTCCTATAATCTGCACTAATATGTTCAGCACGGAATTTCTTCTTGAAATAAGTTATGGATATTGAATGCTCCAATGGTTTTCCTATAATGCCAAACAGACGTTCAACCTGTTTCTGCGGAGTTTTATCAAATCTCTCTGTAACAGGCTGTTGTGGTGTTGGAGTTGAAGTTGGAGTAGGGGTAGATTCCACTATAACAGGATTATCCTGTTCCTGTTCAGATTCAGAATCTTCCTCAAACTCTTCCTCTTCTGTCTCTGTCTCCTCTTCCTCTGCTTGATTAATTGGTTCAAAAGGGGGTACGTTATTATTTATGCCAACATTATCTTTGACATATTTAATAAACACCAATCCTACTATTATCAATACCCATAATATATTCACAGCAACTATATTTTATTGGTTATCAAGCCAGTTTTCTACATTTTTGCGGATACGTTCCTCAATATTTTCCGATTCTGCCTTAACGAAAGATTCACCGGTAATATGTTCGTAAAGTTCTATATATCTTTCAGATACGCTCTCTACATATTCTTCTGTCATTTCAGGAACAGTCTGTCCCTCTTTACCCATAAAGTCATGTTCAATCAACCACTGACGAACAAACTCTTTTGAAAGTTGTTTCTGCGGTTCACCCTTTTCAAACTTCTCCTGATATCCGTCTGCATAGAAATAACGTGATGAATCAGGGGTATGAATTTCGTCAATCAGATAAATCTTACCATCACGTTTACCAAATTCATACTTTGTATCAACAAGAATCAAACCTTTTGAAGCGGCAATTTCAGAACCTCTCTTGAATAGTGCCTTTGTGTATTGCTCCATCAGTTCATAATCTTCTTTACTTACCAAACCCTGAGCAATTATCTCTTCTTTTGATATATTTTCATCGTGACCTTCGTCAGCCTTTGTTGTAGGTGTTACAAGAGGTTCCGGAAAACGTTCATTTTCACGCATTCCTTCCGGCAATACATTTCCGCAAAGATTACGGCAACCATCTCTATAATCGCGCCATGCAGAACCTGTAAGATAACCACGAATAATCATCTCTACGCGGAATCCTTCACACTTCAGTCCAACAGTAACCATTGGGTCGGGAGTAGCCAGTTTCCAGTTTGGAACAATATCTGCTGTAGCATCCAAAAAACTTGCAGCTATCTGATTCAAAACCTGTCCCTTAAAAGGGATACCTTTGGGTAAAATGACATCAAAAGCCGATATACGGTCTGTAGCAACCATAACCAACTTATCATCAACATCATACACGTCACGTACCTTACCGTGATATACACTCTTTTGTCCTTTGAACTGATAGTCAGTTCTTGTCAATGCTTTGCTCATCTTGTTTACTATTTTCTTTTAATTTTTTATTCTTCTGTTCAAACTGTTCGTAGGCTTCTACCACTCTGGTCACAAGCTTATGACGAACTATATCTCGTTTATTCATTCTTATAATGCTCAGCCCATCAATATTTTTAAGTACATCCAATGCCTGTACCAGACCTGATGTTTGTGATGGTGGCAAATCTATCTGGGTTAAATCGCCGGTAACTATCATTTTAGTATTCCAGCCCATACGGGTTAGAAACATCTTAATCTGCTGCGGAGTGGTATTCTGAGCCTCATCCAAAATTACAACGGCATCATTCAGAGTTCTACCACGCATAAATGCCAATGGGGCTATCTGAATGATATTCAAATCCATATATTCCTTAAGTTTACCTGTAGGAATCATATCTTGCAGTGCATCGTAAAGAGGCTGTAAAAACGGATCTATCTTTTCACGCATATCACCCGGAAGAAAGCCTAATTTTTCACCGGCTTCTACTGCAGGACGACATAATACAATACGTTTTACCTCCTTATTTTTCAATGCTTTAACAGCCAATGCTATAGCTGTATATGTCTTTCCCGAACCGGCAGGACCAATGGCAAAAATCATATCGTTTGTAGCATAATCATCAACAATCTTCTTCTGATTTTCGCTACGAGGTATGATAGGGCGTCCGGTAACACCAAAAAGAATCACATTTGAACTCTTTTCTCCCGATGGCTCCTGACCGTTAATTATATCTACAATATTCTCTTCTTTAAGTGAATTGTATTCGTTACAGTAACGCTCCAATTTAACCAGAACATCTTCAAAACGATTCAATTCTGTGCTATCGCCCATAACACGGATAACACTGTCTCTTGCCACAATACGAAGTTTTGGGAATAGAGCCTTTATAAGTTGCATATTAGAGTTGCCTGCACCATAAAATAGTACAGGGTCAACATCTTCTAAAACAAAGTGCTTTTCTATCATACTGCAAAGTTACTCAATAACTCCGTTTAATCTATATAAATAATGTGTCAAGTAATCAACAACCATATTGTTTATCCTATCAAATGGCCTATATTACCTGTAAACAGTTTTACTGCAATAGCTAACAGAATAATACCAAAGAATTTTCTAAAGATATAAATCAAACCTTTACCCATCTTCTTTTCCAACCAATCAATAGACCTTAACACTATGAAAATGAACAAGATATTAAGAGCCAATGCTATCATAATATTGATTGTGGCATATTCAGCTTTAAGTGAAAGCAGGGTTGTAAATGAACCGGCACCTACTATCAGTGGGAATACCAAAGGAACTATAGAAGAAACACCCTGCGGACTATCATCATACTTAAAAATGTGAATATCGAAGATCATTTCGAATCCTATTGCTAAAATAACCATTGAACCGGCTACAGCAAAAGACTGAATATCTACACCAAAGAGAGAGAGCACACCATCACCCATAAAGTAGAACAAAACCAACAAGAACCAGGAAATAAGGGATATTTTACTGGATTCTATAGGTCCGGTCTTTCTCTTCAAATCTATTATCACAGGTATGGAACCTACAATATCCAAAATGGCGAACAATACAACGAATGCTCCTGCAATCTCCTTAAAATCTATACCAAACATAGCGTCATTTATAAGTAAATAAATTGTACTCCAAAGGTAGTGCAAAGCATTCAAACAAAAAACAAACTACACTGAAATTTTCAATAAATACTCTAAAACCGAATACAACCATAATTTCTCAAATTCTTTATCACTAAAAATTGTTTCCGGTCAAATATGTTGTTAAGTACTCGTCTGGTAATTATATTTGCAAAAAAAAGAGAGACATAACATGAAAGTAGGTATTTTAGGAACAGGGTGGATAGCCGACAAAATGGCAGTAACATTAACCGGTTTAGATAAAAAAGAGGGTATAGAATTGTATGCAGTAGCATCACGTAGTAAGGAGAAAGCAGAAAAATTCGCTGCAGACTGGAAAATGCCAAAAGCATACGGATCATATCAGGCATTAGTGGAAGACCCAGCTGTAGATTTGGTATATATTGCAACTCCACATTCACATCACTATGACAATTCCGTTATGGCTATAGAGGCCGGCAAAGCCGTTCTTTGTGAAAAAGCATTTACAGCCAATGCCGCAGAGGCAAAAAAACTTATAGAACTGGCACATGCACGGAAAGTACTTATTACAGAGGCTATCTGGACCAGATACATGCCATTATCATTAAAAGTAAATGAACTGTTAAAGCAGGGAGTAATAGGCGAACCACAACAACTTAGCGCAAGTCTATGTTATCCTATGGCACAAAAAGAGAGAATATTGCGTCCTGAACTATGTGGCGGCACACTTCTGGATATAGGTGTATATTGCATCAACTTTGCCAGAATGTATTTTGGAACCGATATAGAAAAGGTAACATCCGAATTTGTAATAGGCGAAACAGGAATGGACATGCAAAATAGTATTGCATTCCATTACAGAGATGGCAAAATGGCCAATCTTCAATCAAGTGTAATGTGCCGTTGCGACAGAAAAGGATTAATATGCGGAAGTGAAAATTATCTTACAGTAGATAACATAAACTGTCCGGAAAAAGTAACAGTTTGGGACGATTACAAACCTGTTGCCGAATTCTATCCACCTTCAAATCAGGTAACAGGGTATGAATATCAGGTTATGGCTTGCCGAGATGCGTTACGCGACGGATTAATAGAATCACCATATATGCCTCATAATGAAACAATTGCCATAATGCAACAGATGGACGAACTGCGTGTAGAGTGGGGTGTAAAGTACCCGAACGACCTTCGTGTTTTATGATAAACAGAAACAGATTTTTATAAATCCTGTATAATTAAAACATTTTTGGACAGCTATAATTTGTTTCTGATTTCAAGATAAACTACTTTTGCGCCATTATGGATAGAATAACTTACGATTTCGAAAATATTCCCTGCCGTTTTGGAACCAATTCATTGAAATGGGATGCTTTAGAGAGCAGATATGGTCATAAAGACCTGCTTTCCATGTGGATAGCAGATATGGATTTTTGCACACCGCAATTCATTATTGATGCCCTGCAAGAGCGTCTGCACCATGCAGTATTGGGTTACACAATGCCGGGTGATGAGTGGAGCAAAGCCATAATAGAGTGGCTGAATAGTCGTCATAATTGGAGAATTGACAACAATTGGTTAGGGTTTATTCCGGGAATTGTAAGAGGTATTGCATTTGTAATCAAGGCATTTACTAACCCTGATGACAAAGTGATGGTAATGTCGCCGGTGTATCATCCGTTTTTTCACGTTGCTGAAGACAACGGCCGCTGTCCCGCATATTGCCCTCTGACAATAAAAGATGAACAATACTACATCGACTTCAACTTGTTTGAAGAGAGAGTAAAGAATTGCAAGATATTCATTTTGAGCAATCCGCATAACCCCGGAGGTCGTGTATGGACCAAAGAAGAACTTCAACAAATGGCATCTATCTGCCACAAACACAATGTTATAGTAATATCTGATGAGATTCATGCAGACCTCACCTTGAAGCCCTACAAACACCATCCTTTTGCTACAGTCAGTAAAGAGGCAGAAGAGTGTAGTATAACCTTTATGTCGCCAAGCAAGGCTTTCAACACGCCCGGTATCATATCATCATACAGCATAGTACCCAATGAAGCAATTCGCGAACCGTTCTATAACTATATGACAGCCAGCGAATTGAATCAGGGCAACCTCTTTGCTTATATAGTTCCTGCAACTGCATATTCAGAACGTGGTACAGACTGGTTGGACCAAGTGTGCAAATACATATCAGACAATATTGCTTTTGTGGAAAATTATCTTACAAATGAACTACCTGTGCTGAATATGATAAGACCGCAGGCATCATTCCTGATATTCCTTGATTGTCGCAAATTGGAATTATCACAACCGGAACTTGAAAACCTGTTTATTGAAAAGGCAGGGTTGGCACTCAATACAGGCACTATGTTCGGACCGGAAGGAAAAGGCTTTATGCGTATGAACATAGCCACTTCGAGAAGCACCATTCTGGAGGCCTTGGAGAGAATCAAAAAGGCTATAGGATAGGGGATTACAACTACTCTTCCAACAGATCAGGGCGTAGTCTTTTGGTACGCTCCAATGATTGTTGCAATTCCCATTCGCTTATCTTGGCCTGATTACCGGACAACAGTATCTCCGGTACCTTCCAACCATTATAATCGGCAGGTCTTGTATATACAGGTGGAGCCAGAAGATTATCCTGAAAGCTATCAGACAGAGCAGATTGTTCATCGCTGAGCACACCTGGTATAAGCCTTACAACACTGTCAGCAATAACAGCTGCAGCCAGTTCTCCACCGGTCAGCACATAATCACCTATACTAATTTCTCGGGTAATCAGGTGTTCTCTTATTCTATAATCAATCCCCTTATAATGACCGCATAAAATAATGATATTCTGCATCATAGACATCTCATTCGAAATCTTTTGATTAAGTGTCTGACCATCAGGCGATGTGTATATAACCTCATCATAATGACGTTCA
This sequence comes from uncultured Bacteroidales bacterium, assembly GCA_937876995.1. GTDB lineage: Bacteria > Bacteroidota > Bacteroidia > Bacteroidales > Bacteroidaceae > Colenecus. The sequence continues at coordinate 27,480 of CALEFD010000034.1, forward strand.
GATTTAAGCGATGAAATAAGTCTGTCAATAGGCTCAATCTTCATTACCAGGCCTGCACATCCACCAAAAGGATAATCGTCAGTCTTGCGGTGTTTGTCGGTAGTATAGTCTCTAATATCGTGCAGATGAATATCAGCCAAACCGGCCTTCTGTGCCCTGGCCATCATAGAACAATTAAAGAAACCCTCCAGCATATCTGGAAAAACCGTAAGTATATCTATGCGCATAATAATCCAATTATCGTTTCAAGGCGCGAATTTAGTGCAATTTAAAAGAATAAAGAAACATACTCATTACATTTTGACTTTATAGTCTTAAAAACCTATGCAGTTTTACAAAAAAACAGTACTTTTGCAAGTCAATAAAGAAAGCGGACGAACAAAGCTAATGGACCCAAAAGAGAGAATATTAGAGTTAAGAGAGACTTTACATAGGCATAATTACCTTTACTATGTAAAGAATTCGCCCGTTATTTCCGATTTTGAATTTGACACCCTGATGCACGAACTACAAGATTTGGAACTTTTTCATCCAGAACTTTTTGATCCAAATTCACCTACACAGCGAGTAGGCAGCGATATTAATACCCAAAAAGGGGGCTTCAAGCAGGCTGAACACAAATATCCCATGCTATCTCTGGATAACACCTATTCGGAACAGGAGGTAGCCGATTTTTTTAATCGTGTATCAGAACTGCTGAACGAACCATTTGAAATATGTTGCGAACTAAAGTATGACGGTCTCTCCATATCATTATCATATCAGGATGGCAAACTAATTCAAGCCACTACTCGCGGAGATGGAGTAAAGGGCGATATAGTAACAGATAACGTAAAGACTATCAGAACAATACCATTAGTATTAACAGGTTCTGATTATCCATCTGAATTTGAGGTCCGCGGAGAGATACTTATGCCATGGACATCGTTTGAAAAACTAAACGAAGAACGTGCAAAAAATGATGAACCACTCTTTGCAAACCCAAGAAATGCTGCATCGGGTACGCTAAAACTACTCAATTCTGCCGAAGTAGGCAGAAGAAAGTTGGACGCATATCTCTACTATTTATTGGGGGAACATCTGCCTTATGACGGACATTACGAAAACATGATGTACCTGTCCGGATTGGGTTTTAAAGTGACAGACCATATAAGAAAGTGCTCCACCATTGACGAAGTTATGGAATACATAACCTACTGGGATACAGAGAGAAAGAATCTTCCTATTGCAACAGACGGAGTAGTCCTTAAAGTCAATTCATTGCGTCAGCAACGTAATTTAGGATATAAGGCCAAATCGCCCAGATGGGCCATTGCATACAAATTTCAGGCAGAAAAAGCCTTGACAAGATTAAACAGTGTTTCGTATCAGGTTGGCAGAACCGGCGCAATAACTCCTGTGGCAAATCTTGACCCTGTACAGTTGTCTGGAACTACTGTAAAACGTGCATCACTGCACAATGCAGACATAATTGAGGGTATGGACCTACACATAGGCGATATGGTCTATGTAGAGAAGGGAGGCGAGATAATACCAAAAATTACAGGAGTTGATATGGATTCACGTTCATTCATGATGGGCGACAAGGTAGAATTCATAAAATACTGCCCGGAATGTGACAGCAAACTTATTCGATACGAAGGAGAAGCTGCTCATTACTGTCCAAACATAAACGGATGCGCTCCGCAGATAAAAGGCAGAATAGAACATTTTGCAAGCAGAAAAGCTATGAACATTGATGGAATGGGTCCGGAAACAATAGACAATTTCTTCAATGTAGGGCTTATAAATGATATTTCAGACCTTTACAACCTTAAAGTAAAGGATTTGTATCGTTTAGAACGCATGGGTATCAAATCGGCTGAAAATCTGATAAATAGCATTGAGAATAGCAAGGCAATACCTTTTGAGAGAGTGCTATTCGCACTTGGAATACGCTTTGTAGGCGAAGTAGCAGCCAAAAAATTGGCTAAAGCCTTCAAGAACATAGAAAAATTGATGTCAGCAACAGCCGAAGAACTGATAGCTGTAAACGAGATAGGAGAAAAAATTGCACAAAGTGTAATAGATTTCTTTGCAGAAGAAAAGAACAGAATTCTGGTTGAAAAATTAAGCAATGCAGGATTGCAGTTCTCAATAGAAGAGACAGAAAACAACTCCTTTAACAGTAAGTTAGAGGGCAAAACCATAGTGATAAGCGGAGTTTTTGAGAAACATTCACGAGATGAATACAAAGCAATTATTGAAAATTGTGGAGGTAAAAATTCCGGCAGCATATCTTCAAAGACCAGCTTTATACTGGCCGGTGACAATATGGGTCCATCAAAGAGGGAAAAGGCTGAACAGCTTGGAATTCCTCTTATAAATGAAACCGATTTTTTGAAAATGATTGAATAACCTGAAATAATATAATAAGACGATGAACAAAGAGAACCCTTTTATGGGATTAGGCGTTGCATTAGTAACTCCATTTAATGAAGATGGCAGCATAGATTGGAACATGTTTGCAGAACTTATTGAGTTCCAGATTGCCAATGGTACCGATTACCTCTGTATATTAGGTACAACAGCAGAAACTCCAACATTGACAGAAGAGGAAAAACACGAAATAGTAAACAAAGCCATAAAACAGATAGATGGCAGAATTCCAATAATGGTAGGTTGCAGTTCAAACTGTACAGCAACCGTATTACAACAGATAAAACAGTATGAAATAGATGGAGTAGATGGAATACTGACAGCAGTTCCATACTACAACAAACCATCACAAGAGGGTATTTATCAACACTTTAAGGCTATTGCTGAGAATTGTAGCAAACCTATCGTATTGTATAATGTTCCTGGCAGAACAGGCGTAAACATGACAGCAGCCACCACGCTGCGCATAGCAAACGAATTCAGCAATGTAATTGCAGTAAAAGAGGCATCAGGCAATTTGGAACAGTTCAAAGAGATAGTAGCCGGTAGCCCTGCCCATTTCAAAGTAATATCGGGTGATGACGGACTTGCTTTCGATGCAATGCAACATGGTGTTATTGGTGTAATATCTGTCATGGGCAACGCTATACCCAAGACATTCAGTACAATGATACATCATCTGCAAAACAGTGAAATAGAAGCTGCGGCAGCCATACATGAACAGTTGAAGCCATTGTATTCACTTCTCTTTACCGAGGGTAATCCTCCGGGAATAAAGGATCTAATGGCATCACGCGGCATGATAAAGAATGTATTACGTTTGCCACTTGTTCCTGTAAGCAAAGCAACACACGAACAGACTGTAAAGGCCTTTGAAAATATAGTAATATGATTCATAAAAAACTAATATACACTATATTAACATTATGTTGTTTAACTATTACATCGTGTTTTGACAGACAAGACAGAGTAACTGCAGAAACAACAGATTCGTTGCAAGTTGAAGTACCAAATATAAAATGGGGAATCAACATTGACAACTATCAGGTTATAGACAGTGTTATTGGTCGTAACGAACTGCTATCTACCATCTTATACAGATATGGAGTAGGGGGAGCCACCATAAACGAAGTAGAAAAAGAGTCGTTTAACACATACAGCGTAAGAAAGTTACGCGCAGGCAAACCTTATCATATACTTATTCCTAAAGACGATACCATAGCCTGTGCAGAATATTTCATCTATGATATTAATGCCATAGAATATGCTGTTTACAAGCTTACAGACAGTATCTCATCATATTTGGGAACAATACCTACAGATACAGTTACCAACAGCATATCAGGCAGTATTGAATCGTCGCTGTGGAATGCAATGATTGCAAGTGGAGCAGCTCCTGAATTGGCCGGAACACTATCGGACGTATATTCGTGGACTATAGACTTCTTTGGAATACAGCCAAAAGATTCATTTGCAGTGTATTACGAAGAGATTTATGCAGATAGCGTAAGGGTAGGTACAGGCAATGTTCTTGCAGCCAATTTCATAACAGGAAATAAGAATCATTTTGCATTCTATTACACATACAGAGAAGATAGAGGAGAGTATTTTGATGAAAACGGACAGAGCCTTAGAAGAGCTTTTCTAAAAGCACCATTAAAATACAACAGAATAAGCTCACACTTTTCAAATGCAAGAAGACATCCTGTCACCAAGGTAGTCAGACCGCATCACGGAGTGGATTACGCTGCACCATCGGGTACTCCGGTTCATTCAGTTGGCGATGGAACCGTTATTGGTAAGGGTTGGGATTCTAAAGGCGGTGGTAATTTTGTACGCATTAAGCACAATGCCACATACACCACATTATATATGCACTTAAAAGGATTTGCCGATGGCATATATCAAGGCGCCAGAGTTTCTCAAGGACAAACCATAGGATATGTAGGTTCCACAGGTGTATCAACAGGTCCACACCTTGATTATCGCGTATATAAAAATGGCACAGCCATAAATCCTTTGAGCATGGATTTGCCGGCAGTAGATCCTATAGCAGAAGAGGATATGCCTGCTTATTTGAGCAGCGTAAAACAGTATATGAAACAGGTAGGATTGGAATTCATAGACACACTTTCTATGAATCCGTAATTTTTTACAGAAAAATACTAAAAAAAGCCTTTAGAGATTTGCTATTACAAAAAAAAGCACTACCTTTGCATCGCTTTTACGGGGTTCCGTAGCTCAACTGAATAGAGCATCTGACTACGGATCAGAAGGTTGTGGGTTTGAATCCCGCCGGAATCACTAGAAAGAGGAAAATCATTTGATTTTCCTCTTTTCTTTTATTGTAAAATCAAGACTTATATTTATCAAGAAAATGTTAATCAAAGAAACGTTCATTAAGCATCAACAAACCAACGGTAATACCAAATATACTGGAATGGTTATCGGATGAACAGAAATTATAGAATACATTGCAATTAATCTTACCGTATTGAGCCACCAAAGATAATTCCCCCATAAACTGAAGCTTTGTAAAGGTATCTCCAATATAAGCCTTTCCATTATCATTCATAATAGGATAGATAGGCAAAAAAGCATACATCTCACTTCTTAAGTGCAAAATATTATTAATCAAATATATTGGTTTCAAACCGGCAGCTAAATATGCATTCGACCTGAAAGATGGATCGAACATAAACTTACTATTCACAGTAGGTTCAAATCTACCGGCCTGCATAATACTTGCCATATAGTTTGAAGACAAGTTTCTGGTGGAATAATAGGCGCTCAAATAGTGCCCCAACACCACATTATCGAACAACCTGTTATAACCATCTACCACACCCGATATCTGCAACCAGGATTGCGGAGTTGGTTCCCATTCTTCGCTCAATTCATTTCTTGGTTTAAACAGTTCACTCTCTGTGTACATCTGCGCAAACAGAGTTTCCGAGTGTCCCGATGTAGGATATTGCAAAGAGTTTAAAGTGCTGCCTGTAAATTTAAGCGATGCACCAATTATATTACGCCTGCTAACATCATATCTAAAATCACTCAAATTAATATTTGAACTTTGCGTGTAATAATCTTTATGATGTGCTGCACCTAACGAGAAGACCATTTTATGACTATTTCTAAATGGTCTGGACATCTTGAACTTGGCAAAAAATTCAATCTCTTTGTTAAGAGCAGGATTCAAATCACCTTTAAACAGATAATTAGAACGGAAATAGTTGATATTGTTATATGCAAACTGTGCCTGGAACGATAGAGGCACTCTAATTGGCAATTCAACCTGAGTAGTTAATTGAGCATTATTATACGCTCTTCCTATCTGCCCCTCTAATCTGTACTTAACAGACTGTAAACCCAATTTCTTATAAGATATAGCGCCATATAACTGACTGGTAAAACTTGTAGATAATGCACCGCCTATATCAATCATAGGGTTATCGTTAATGTTCACATTCAAGTTCAGTGTATATGTAGAGTCTGACTTATTAAATTCGGTCTTAGGGATTATCTCCTTAATAATGTCATCAGACATCAAATAAAAATAACCACGTTTTAACTGTTCATAGTCAAATTCTTCATCTTTATCCAATTTGAAACCACTCTTAATATATTCGCTCTGTTCACTGTTTCTGGTACCTGTTACATTTATCTTTTTAAACCTGGCGTTAGGCATAAGTTTCTTAAATTCAGCACGTTCCGTTTGCAATACTAAAGTATCTTTTCTGGCAGAAACACGACCTTTTATAGAATCTATCATATCAATTGCAGTATTGTAGCCAAGAGAATAAATCTCATCATACTTATGAAAATCCAGTAATGCAATATGGTTTAAATCCAGTTCTATCTTCACACCCGCACTATCCGGCATATTATAATCACTTTTCTGCATTATCATACTGCGTAGCTGGCCTACCAGATCGTAATCAGAAGGTATTGGTTCATTACCAGAGACATTACATCCTATTACAAAATCCGGATTAAAATCGTTTACCATTACATCGTAAGGGAAGTTATCATATATACCTCCATCAAAAGCCAAAAGAGAATCAATTTTAATAGGCTTGAAAACCAACGGAAAAGACATGGAAGCTCTGACCGCATCGCCTAAATCGCCTTCATCAAGAACAATGGTCTTTTTGTTGTAAACATCTGCAGCAACAGCCCTAAATGGAACAAACAGACTATCAAAATCATTGTTACATGCTGCTGTACCTGCAGCATATATATCTACAAATGCCAGATTCATCTGTGTGGGATTCACCAAACTGTTTGCTGTTGTTCTTACCACCACCATTGAATCTAACGTTGCCAGCTCAATCTGAGCTAAAGTGGGATTTGGTTCAGGCTGTTTATAGTAGAACTGATACCCTGCTTCCAATTTACCTGTGTACCAACGATTAAAAGCATCAGATTGAATAAGTTCCTCCATCTCTTCCGGAGAATAGCCCATTGCATACAACGAACCTATTATGGCACCTATTGAAGTACCGGTTATATAATCTATAGGTATATTATTCTCTTCCAATGCTTTAATAACACCAATATGCGCAATTCCTTTAGCACCGCCACCACTAAGTACCAGTCCTACTGTTTCGCCAAAACAGAGCTGAATTGACATAAACATCACGCACAAATATGTCATTAACCTTTTCACGTCTATAAAAGTAGTGCAAAAAAAAGCACCATACAAACTATATGGCGCTTTTTTCAGTATTTTTATTGTGAATTAAATCAACTCAACACTTCTCTTAATGAATGAATTAAGTGCCTCGCCTTTAAGCATACCATTCTGAAGAAGCGCTAAATCTATCAATTCATGAACCACTTTATTACCAGTTGCATAATCGGTATAGATAGCTTTTATTGCATCCTCCTTATCGGCAATCTGCTTTTCTACATCTGTCAGTTCATTCTTTTCGGCTTCAGGAATATCTTCCTCTTTCTTGCCCTCTTTAGCCTTCTTAAGTACTGCTGCACGCGCCTGTAAAGCATCCAATTCATCGGACAATGGCTTAACCTTATCATTACAAGCAACGCCTGTTTCATCCATAACTCGCTTTACAAGTTTATGGTCTTGATTGATGATAACAGACATCATATCAGGCAGTTCACCATAGAACCCCATACCCGATTGTATTGTTGCCATCTCTTTCATTCTACGCATATATTCGCTGCGAGCAATCATTATAGGCAGTGCATTTTCACCCATTGGCTGTACATTTACATTGAAATCAACCTTTTCCAACTTTGGCATCTGGCTGTTAAATACGGTTGTAACCATATTCTCCAATGAATATTCCAATGCGGCAGCTGCATTATCTTCTTTAACAATAAGCTTATCTATAGAATCGCTGTCAACACGCTGGAAACGTATATTGTTACCAAGTTTCTGCTCCAACATACCAACTATGGCAACATCCAGATTATTGTCCATCAACAGCACATTGTAACCTTTTGCCACAGCTGTTTCAATATAACCATACTGTTCATCCTTGTCGTTAGCATACAGATAGATTATATTGCCATTCTTATCGGTCTGATTTGATTCAATAAGTTTCTTATACTCTTCAAATGTAAAATATTTACCATCAGTATCTTTAAACAGAGCAATCTTTTCCATTTTACCATAGAAATCTTCCTCAGTAAGCATACCGTAGTTGATAAACAATTTAACATCGTCCCATTTTTCTTCAAATTCAGTACGATTATTCTTAAAGATAGCTGTCAGTCTGTCAGCCACTTTTTTGGTAATGTAACCGGAGATTTTCTTAACATTCGAATCGCTCTGGAGATAAGAACGCGATACGTTCAACGGAATATCCGGTGAATCTATAACACCATGCAACAGTGTCATAAAGTCAGGAACTATACCCTCTACAGAATCGGTTACATAAACCTGATTACAGTACAACTGAATCTTATTCTTCTGTAAATCCAGATTGCTCTTTATCTTAGGGAAATAGAGAATACCGGTAAGATTAAACGGATAATCTACGTTCAGATGTATCCAGAACAGAGGTTCGTCCGACATAGGATACAATTCTCTGTAGAAATTCTTATAATCTTCGTCTTTCAGTTCCGACGGAGTCTTTGTCCACAGAGGCTCTACATTGTTTATAATATTATCCTGATCGGTCTCTACATTTTTACCATCTTTCCACTCTTTCTTTTTGCCGCAAGCTATAGGTACAGGCAAGAAACGACAATATTTCTTAAGCAATCCCTCTATCTTATTTTCATCCAGGAACTCCTTGCAATCGTCATCTATGTACATTATAATATCTGTACCACGCTGTTCTTTATCAACCTCTTTAATTGTAAATTCAGGTGAACCATCGCAACTCCATTTAATAGCCTGAGAACCATCTTTATAAGATTTGGTAATGATTTCCACCTTGCTTGATACCATAAAAGCAGAATAGAAACCCAAACCAAAATGACCTATAATGGTATTTGCATCATCTTTATACTTTTCCAGGAAATCGTTAGCACCGGAGAAAGCAATCTGATTGATGTACTTATCAATCTCTTCGGCAGTCATACCTATACCATTATCGCTTACTGTGATGGTTTTCTTATCAACCTTAACACGAACGGTGGCATCGCCAATTTCACCTTTAAATTCACCTTTGGATGCCAAAGTTTTAAGTTTCTGGGTAGCATCAACTGCATTAGATACTATCTCACGAAGAAAAATTTCGTGATCACTGTAAAGAAACTTTTTGATAACCGGAAAAATATTTTCGGTTGTTACTCCAATTGTACCTTTCTGTTTCATATCTCTTGTATCTTAATTATAATCTGTTTTCAGTTTTTATACACAACTCTTTGTCGCCTTCATTATAAGAGACCACTATTGTATCGCCTATATTACACTCTTCTTCAATAACCATTTCTGACAATTTGTCTTCAAGATATGTCTGTATGGCACGTTTCAACGGACGAGCGCCATATTCAGTACTATAACCCTTATCTGCCAGGAACGAATAAACTTCCGGAGTTATCTGCAACACATAGCCCAAATCTGTTACACGATTCTTCAGCTTATCCACCTCAATGGTAACTATCTGAGCAATAGACTCTTTACTTAATTGATGGAAAGTAATTATTTCATCTATTCTGTTAATAAATTCCGGTGCAAAAGATTTGTTAAGAGCCTTTCTTATGAGTTCTTGTGCAAGCTCCTCTTTACCGGCATCAGAAGAATTAAAACCAATACCTCTACCAAAATCCTTTACCTGACGCGAACCGATATTCGATGTCATTATAATAATGGTATTTCTAAAATCCACAGTTCTGCCATCACTATCGGTAAGACGGCCTTCATCCATTACCTGCAACAGTATATTGAATACATCTTGATGAGCCTTCTCTATTTCATCCAAAAGAACAATAGAGTAGGGCTTTCTGCGCACCTTTTCGGTTAACTGACCACCATTTTCATATCCTACATATCCCGGAGGAGCACCCACCAAACGCGACACAGCAAATTTCTCCATAAATTCGCTCATATCTATTCGTATCAATGCATCGGAACTGCCAAACAGCTGTTCTGCAAGCTCCTTAGCAAGCAGTGTTTTACCTACACCGGTAGGACCCAAGAAAAGGAACGTGCCTATTGGTTTGTCAGGATTTTTCAAACCAACTCTACTCCTTCTGATAGCTTTTGTCACCATCTCTACAGCTTGCTGTTGAGCCACCACCCTGGTATTCAAAATGGTTGCCAGCCCTTTTATACGCATTCCCTCTTCCTGAGCTATTTTTTGTACAGGAATACCGCTAATCATAGAAACCACATTGGCAATATTTTCAGCTGTAACTGTTTCACGCTGTTCCTTCAAAGACTCTTCCCAGTTCTTCTTTAACTGTTCAAGTTGTACCTCCAAATTCTTTTCTGAATCTCTGTATTTGGCAGCAAGCTCAAAATCCTGACGTAATACTGCATCGTTTTTCCCTCTTCTTGTCTCATCTATCAGTCTCTCCTGATCTTCAATCTCTTTTGGAACAGACATATTAAACAGATGAGTACGAGCACCGGCTTCGTCCATTACATCAATAGCCTTATCAGGAAAACTACGGTCAGAAATATACCTTTCAGAAAGTTTTACACAAGCAATTAAAGCATCGTCAGAATATGTAACATTGTGATGATCTTCGTAATAGCTCTTAATGTTTTGAAGAATCTGAACAGTCTCTTCGGGCGATGTAGGCTCTACCAACACTTTCTGGAATCTGCGTTCCAAAGCACCATCTTTCTCTATGGTTTTACGATATTCATCAACAGTGGTAGCACCAATGCACTGGAACTCACCACGCGATAATGCCGGTTTCAACATATTTGCAGCATCCATAGATCCCGGAGCGGAACCTGCTCCAATTATTGTATGAACCTCATCTATAAACAGAATAATGTCAGGATTTTTCTTTAACTCCTGCATTATAGAACGAAGACGTTCTTCAAACTGTCCACGATACTTTGTACCGGCTACCACAGCAGCCATATCCAAAGAAAGCAGACGCTTGCCAAACAGTATTCTGGATACTTTTTTCTCCACAATACGCTGTGCCAATCCCTCAACAATGGCAGATTTTCCCACACCCGGTTCACCTATCAGGATAGGGTTGTTCTTTTTTCTGCGACTAAGTATCTGCGAAAGCCTCTCTATCTCTTTTTCCCTGCCTATAACAGGATCCAGTTTACCATCTTCAGCAGCCTTAGTCAAATCAGAACTGAAAGAATCCAGCACTGGTGTGTTAGAACCCGAACCGGCCCTTACCTTCTTTGTTTTCTGATACTCCTGTTGTCCCGACGATTCTGAAACTGACATCAATCCGTCATCATCATCATCAACATCATCATCTAATGGGTCATCATCTGCATCAAGTCCCATATTTATATTGCCACCCAACGATAAATCTTCAACAATTCGTTTATAATCAACCTTATAAGACTGCAGCAATGAAGCAACACTATTAGCGTTTTCTCTGGCTATTGCCAACAGTAAATGCTCCGGACCAACCTCATCCTGTTTATGAAGTCTTGCCTCCAGCATACTTATTCTGATAATCCTGTTCACCACCGATGAAAGTTGAATATCATCTATTGTTACATTAGAATTTTCTACGTTCAATTGTTCTAATTGCTGTTTCAACAAACCCAAATCAATCTGCATAGCAGCAAGCAGTTCCACAGCTTTGTTGTTTCCGTCGCGCAAAATAGCAAGCATAAGGTCTTCCGGCATCACCATTGAGTGATGCAGGCGCTCGGCTTCCTCTTTGCAGAGTATCAGAATGGCATTTACTCTTTCAGATAATTTTCTATCCATATCTATTATTTAACCTAAATCAACATAATATCAGCAAAAGTTGTGCCATAACTTTAGAGTGACATAAAGTCGCTATTAAAAAAACATAAAAACTAGTATATACCTTATTAAAAATACGCGCGCGCGAGTTGGTTATTTGAATAAAAACAAGTACCTTTGTAGTTACTAAAACAAAACTCTTAAGAAATTGGAACAGGATAGAATTATTAAGGTAAACATTGAAGAGGAGATGAAATCCTCATACATAGATTATTCAATGTCAGTTATTGTGGCTCGTGCTTTGCCTGATGCAAGAGATGGTCTAAAGCCGGTTCACAGAAGAATACTCTATAGTATGATGCGTGACGGAAACACATCCGATAAACCATATCGTAAATCGGCACGTACAGTAGGCGATGTTCTCGGTCACTTTCATCCTCACGGTGATTCATCTGTATATGGTGCATTAGTGCGCTTGGCTCAGGATTGGATTATGAGATACCCGCTGGTTGACGGACAGGGTAACTTTGGTTCTATTGATGGTGACAGCCCTGCTGCAATGCGTTATACCGAGGTAAGACTCAGAAAGATTGGTGAAGATATGATGCAGGACATCTACAAGAATACTGTAGATTTTGTTCCAAACTATGACAACAAAGAAGAAGAACCAACCATTCTGCCAACCTGTTTACCAAACCTGCTTATCAACGGCTCATCGGGTATTGCTGTAGGTATGGCTACCAATATGCCTCCACACAACATTTCAGAAGTTCTTGATGGTTGTATGGCTATGGTAGATAATCCTGAAATTACCGTAGAGGAACTGATGCAATATGTAAAGGCACCCGATTTCCCAACAGGTGGTTTCATTTATGGCATGAGCGGTGTACGCGAAGCTTTTGAAACGGGTAGGGGACGTGTTATTATGCGCGCCAGAACAGAGATAGAATCTGGTCCGCAGCACGACAAGATTGTAGTTACAGAGATTCCATACAATGTAAATAAAGCCGAACTCATTAAGTTTATTGCAGATCTTGTATCAGATAAACGTATAGAAGGTATCAGCAATGTAAACGACGAATCAGACCGCGAAGGTATGCGTATCGTCATCGACGTAAAGAAAGATGCAAATGCCAACGTTGTTTTGAATAAGCTCTTCAAAATGACTCAATTACAGTCATCATTCGGTGTTAATAACATTGCTTTGGTAAAAGGTCGTCCTAAGTGCTTAAACCTGCGCGATTTAATTAAATGTTTCGTTGACCATCGTCACGAAGTTGTAATTCGCCGCACAAAACACGATCTGGAAGAGGCTAAAAAACGTGCTCACATACTTGAAGGACTTATTATTGCTTCGGACAATATTGACGAAGTAATTAGAATAATAAAGACTGCAAAATCTCCGGCAGATGCAATCCAGGGCTTGATGGATAGATTCTCACTTGATGAAATCCAGGCAAAGGCTATTGTAGAGATGAGACTCCGTCAGCTTACAGCACTTATGCAAGATCAGTTGCATAATGAATACAACGAACTGATGGCAAAGATTGACTACTTACAGAGCATACTTGACGATCCTGAAAAGTGTAAAGAGGTTATCAAGAATGAACTACAGGTAGTAAAAGACAAATATGGCGATGAGAGAAAGACTGAAATAGTTTTGGCATCGGAAGAGTTCAATCCGGAAGACTTCTATGCTGATGAACCTATGATTATAACCATATCTCACCTTGGTTATATTAAACGTACTCCTCTAACAGAATACAGATTGCAGAGTAGGGGTGGCGTAGGTTCTAAGGGTAGCAGTAAACGCGAAGAAGACTTTATAGAACATATCTTCACAGCATCAATGCACAACTACATACTCTTCTTCACAGAAAAGGGACGTTGTTATTGGTTGAAGGTATATGATATACCGGAAGGAGCCAAGAGTTCAAAGGGACGCGCTATTCAGAACATTCTGAATATAGAAGCCGACAACAGAATTACCGCATCTATCACTATTAAGTCTTTGAATGACAAAGAGTTTACTCAGTCACATAGTTTGATATTCTGTACAGAAAGAGGTACTATCAAAAAGACATCATTAGAAGACTATTCAAGACCACGTCAGAACGGTATCAATGCTATCAATTTGGTAGAAGGCGATAGAGTAGTGGCTGTCAGATTAACAAACGGTGAAAACGAAATTCTGGTAGCAAACAGCAATGGTCGTGCTATCCGATTCAACGAAAGCACAGTACGTAATATGGGTAGAAATGCTACCGGTGTACGTGCTATCACTCTGGATGACGATGGTCAAGATCATGTAGTAGGTATGATTGCTATAGAAAATCCAGAAGAAGAGACAGTAATGATTGTTTCTGAATATGGTTACGGAAAACGTTCAGATGTAGAAGATTACAGAATAACCAACCGTGGCGGTAAGGGTGTTAAGACCATACAGATTACAGAAAAGACAGGTAAACTTATATCAATACAATCTGTAACCAACGATAACGATTTGATGATTATCAACAAGAGCGGTATAACATTGCGTCTTGATGTATCTACCATAAGAGTTATGGGACGTGCCACACAGGGTGTAAGGCTTATCAACTTAGAGAAACGTGGTGACCAGATTGCTTCTATCTGTAAGGTAAACAGCGAAGAACCTGAAGAAGTATCAGAAGTATCGGAAGTTGAAAATAATGAAAATCAGCAGGTTACAACAGAAAACAGTGAAGCATAAAAAGAAAATAATTAATAACTTAAATACAAATTAAGATGAAAAAGATTTTATTTATGTTCGTTGCAGCATTAAGCATGATAGCATCTGCTAATGCTCAGACATTATCTCCAAAAGAGATAAAAAAGGCAACAAAAGCAGCTCAGAAAGAGGTTAGAGCAGCAAAAGATCAGCTTGCAGACAATGGTAACATTAACTCAGCTCGTACCATTATTGACAGATGTATGAAAAATGAATATGTCAAGGATTGGGCTGAAACATGGAGTGTAGCTGCAGATGTATATTTCAAACTTTATACTGACGCAAACATTAAGTCATATCAGGGTACTCCTTATGATACAATTGGTATGTACAACTATATGATTAAATGGTACGATATTGTTTTAACTTGCGATTCACTGCAGCAGATTCCTAACGAAAAGGGCAAGACCAGCACAGCTTGTCGCGACACCCACGGTTACGAAATGTACAGAAACCACACAAACTTTATCAATGCCGGTATTATGTACTTCAACAATCGTAAGGATTATAAGAATGCATACGAAATGTTTGATAAATACTACAAATATGCAGAAACTCCTATATTGAAGTCATATCTTGAACAGGATACAAGTTTTGCAAAATATGCTATTGAATTTGCATATTTCCCAACATTGGCTGCAAACAATATGGGTGATTATCAGAAAGTTTTGAAGTATGTTGATAAAGCAATTGAAGATCCTGAATACGGAGCAGCTTGTCAGAGGATCAAGGCAGAAGCATACGAAAACATGAAGGATACTGCAAACTGGATTAGCAATCTGATGACAGGTATTGTTAACTATCCAACAGACGAATATTTCTACACCAAAATTATTATGTATTATAACGATACAGAAAAATGGGAAGAGTTAGAAAACTTCGTTACCGATATGATTGCTAAAGATCCTAATAAAGCATACAACTATTTCGTAGTAGGTGTATTGAAACAGCAGCAGAAAGATTATGAAACAGCAGCTAAGAATTATGAGATGGCTGTAGAGAAAGATCCGGAACTTGCTGACGCTTATATTAACTTAGGTCTTTGCTATATGTTCCTTGCAAATGAATATGTAGATGCAAATTCAAACATCAACTACAGATCTGCTGCATACAAGAAGGTTCTTGAAGTTGAAAAGGAATATTATCAGAAAGCATTACCAATGTACGAAAAGGTTGAAAAGCTTCTTCCTAACGATGTTGACAAATGGGGTCCACAGCTTTATCAGATTTACTACAAGCTCAATATGAGTAAAGAGACAAGCAGAATGGAAACTATTCTTAAAGCAGAAGGTTTACTTTAATACTAATTAAATATAAACTTAGAAACAGCTCGGTATTTTTCCGGGCTGTTTTTATTTATTTCTGTACATCTTTTATAGTAGTATTCAAATATTTAAATCTCAGAGACCTGTAAATACCTTATATATATTAAAAGGAGAGGACTCTTTTGGGAGTCCTCTATATCCTATTTAACATAATAGTTATTATGAAAAAATCATTTATTCCACTTATATGCGCTACTGCTTTATTAACAGTTAGTTGCGCCGATAAGCTTGAGATTCCTCAGAAGGGCGTTGTAGCTTACGAGGATTTCTATAAGACAGACGAAGATGCAGAGGGTGCTCTTGTAGCTATGTATGATGTTTTCGCACAAAACATTGCTCGTCCTAATGGCGAATCAATTATCTGCCCTTATATTGCACTATTCAACCTACCTGGTGACGATGTTTATGCAGCAGGTGAATTCTATGGAGACAACGACTTCAATGCACAGATAAACGAATTCCGTTTTGATGCAAATGCTCAGCTTGTTGTAAGTATGTACAAAGGTTTCTACCAGATGATTTATGGTGCTAACCTTGTTATTGACAATTTCAGTGGCAATAAAGCTGACACTGAGGTTAAGAAAAGAGCAGTTGCTGAAGCTCGCACTATTCGTGCTTGGGCTCACATGATGCTTGCTATTGGTTGGGGTACTCCTCCAAAGATTGACAAAGTTATTGTAGATGCTCCTTCTAACTATAATGGAACTCAGGAAGAGCTTTTGGCATGGTGCGGTGACGAAGCTATGGCAGCAGTTGCCGATTTGCGCGAACGTACTTCAACAGCCGACAAGAATGGAACAACTTATGTAACAAAAGGTTTTGCTCAGTATGTAGCAGGTAAAGCATATCTGTTTGCAGGTGACTATGAAAATGCTGAAGCTGCTTTGAAACCATTGGTAACATCTGATAAATATGCTCTTGTTCCAGGCGATCGTATTCGTGAAACTTTCCACTTGGTAGGTGAAGGCAATGAAGAGTACATATTTGCTGCAAATATCAATAACAACCCTGCTATTGGTGACTGGTCAGGTAAGATTCAGAAGACCACTTGGATGCACATGGACATCTGGGGTTGGAGAACTGACCACTGGGCAGGAACTCCATCACTTGTAAGAGGTGGTTGGGGCGGCCTTGGTGTACGTGCTGACTTTGCTGAAGCTCTGATTGCAAACGATGGTTATGATTCATACCGCCGTAAGGCTTGGGTAAAACAGTTTGACCCGGAAGTTCTATATGAAATGGCATATCCTACAGATACAACACAGACATTAGAGCAGAAGAAACAGGGTTCAGACCGTGGTATTAAGACATATCTCTATGGACAGAGCGAATATCTGCAGTACAAGAGAGTTTCTGACAATGCTGATTATGACAACTGGTATTCAACTCTGAACGTACTTATTGCACGTCAGGCAGAGGCTTATTTGATGTATGCAGAAGTTGCTGCACGTACATCATCTACAGCTGACGATGCTCTTGGTTTACAGTTGCTTAAAGAAATTCAGAACCGTGCCGGTTCACAGAAAGTAAGTGCAACTCTTAACTTACAGGATGTTAAGGAAGAGAAGAGATTTGAAATGTTTATGGAGGGTTGCCGTTGGGCTGATTTGGTTCGTTACTATAAGGTAGATGGCGACCAGACCGTTATAAACAATTTGAAGGACAATGGTCAAAATGTTCCTCAGCTCTACGATACATTCTGGGGAGAAGCTAAGGATGGTTCTACGACATATCCTCAGACAGCCGAGCACAATATTATAACTGTCATGCAGCATCCTAATACAGGTAAGAAGGTTGGTTTTGATAAAGACGTTCATACCCTATTCCCATTCCCTGGTGCAGCTGTAATGGCTATTAATCCTAATATGAAACAGAACCCTGGTTATTAATATTAATTCAAAATAGTCATATACATATAACTATTTTAAAGGAGCCCCCAAGTAGAATTAAACATCTGCTTGGGGGCTCTGATTTATGTCACTGTTAATAATACTATACAGATTGAATACCATTAATCTCTTCAAAAACAGAGATAGCCTGTTCTACACTTTTTACATCTGTTATCAAGATACTTCGTTTACCATTATCTTCACGCAGACGACACTCCATAGGATGATTTTCAGCGTACATCAATATATTGCCAAAAGCATCGCTTGAATAGTATGGACTCTCCAAATTCGATATAAAGAACAGACTCATTCTACCTCCTTTAAGGAATATCTTCTCTATACCCAATTCCTTGCCCATCTTACGTAGTAAAACCAGCCTGATAAGTTCTTCTGCCTGAGGAGGTATTTTACCAAACCTGTCTTCCAAACGATAACGGAAAGCCATTATATCGTTTTCACGTTCCATGCCGTCCAGCTCTCTGTAAAGCAGTATTCGTTCACTACCATCAGGGACATATTCCGGAGGAAAATTAAGTTCCAAATCACTCTCAACAAGACACTCTTCAACATACATTTCGGCCGATTTAATACCATTTTCTGTTATGTTTGCTTTATCGGTAAAGAGTTCAGCAAATTCATCATTTTTAAGTTCTCGTACAGCCTCTTTTAGTATCTTCTGATAGGTTTCGTATCCCAAATCGGAAATAAACCCACTCTGTTCTGCACCTAACATATTTCCTGCACCGCGAATATCAAGGTCTTGCATTGCTATTTGAATACCGCTGCCCAATTCGCTAAAATTCTCTATAGCCTGAAGCCTACGACGGGAATCCTGTGGTAACGCACTAAGTGGTGGTGCAAGCAGATAGCAGAATGCCTTACGGTTACTACGCCCCACTCTACCTCGCATCTGATGCAAATCGCTCAATCCAAAATGGTGTGCATTATTCACAATAATGGTATTTACATTTGGTATGTCTATACCATTCTCTATTATAGAGGTGGCTATAAAGACATCGTAATCATGATTCATAAAATCCACCACAATCTTCTCCAGTTCATCGGGATTCATCTGGCCATGTCCAACACAGACTCTTGCATCGGGTACTTCTCTTTCAACAATAGCCTGCAAATCGTAAAGTGAATTTATTCTGTCACTTATTAAGAACAACTGACCATTACGGCTCATTTCAAAGTTGACGGCTTCACGTATTATCTCAGAATTGAATGTATGAACTTCTGTCTGTATGGGATACCTGTTTGGTGGCGGAGTATGTATAACCGATAAATCGCGTGCTCCCATTAATGAAAACTGCAATGTTCTTGGTATAGGTGTAGCAGTCATAGTAAGAGTATCCACATTCACCTTCATCTGTTTCAGTTTCTCCTTTACAGAGACTCCAAACTTCTGTTCCTCATCTATTATAAGCAATCCTAAATCTTTAAACTTTACACTTTTGCCAATCAATTTATGAGTGCCTATTATTATATCTATTTTACCCGATTCCAAACGAGATAGTATATCGGTAGTCTGAGCAGCTGTTCTGGCACGACTCAGATAATCTACATTACAAGGAAAATCTTTCAGTCTTTCACTAAAAGTTTTATAATGTTGAAATGCCAGGATAGTAGTAGGAACAAGAACAGCTACCTGTTTATTATCGGCAACAGCCTTGAAGGCAGCGCGTATTGCCACTTCGGTTTTTCCAAATCCCACATCGCCACAGATAAGACGATCCATTGGTTTACCGCTCTCCATATCGGCTTTTATATCTAATGTAGCTTTTAACTGATCCGGAGTATCTTCATATATAAAACTTGCCTCCAATTCGTTTTGCAGATATGAATCAGGGCCATATGCAAATCCCTTTTCCTGTTGACGTTTTGCATACAATTGAATAAGGTCACGAGCTATATCCTTGATTTTTCCCTTGGTACGTTCTTTCAGGTTTTCCCAAGCACCTGAACCAAGTTTGTTAATACGCGGAGGTTCACCCTCTTTGCCTTTGTACTTAGATACTTTATGCAGCGAATGTATTGATACAAATACAACATCGTTGTTCTTGTATATAAGTTTTATAACCTCCTGCATTGTACCTCCCTTCTGTACTCTTACCAAACCACCAAAGGTTCCTACTCCATGGTCCATGTGAACCACATAATCGCCTATATTGAATTCACTCAACTCTTTTAGAGTAAGTGCCACCTTGCCATTTCTTGCTCTGTCGCTTTTCAGATTATATTTGTGGAAACGGTCAAAAATCTGATGGTCTGTAAAAAAACAACATTGCAACAGATTGTCGGCAAAACCTTCGTGCAACGTCTTATCTATGGGAGTAAATACTATACGTTCACCACGATCCTCAAAAATGGCTTTCAATCTATCGGTCTGTTTACTACTGTCTGATAGAATGTAAATTTTATACCCTTTAACCAGATAATCGGTTAAAACTGATGATACTAAATCGAAATTCTTATGAAATAGCGTCTGATTGGATGTATTGAAACAGATTGTTACATCGGGAGTTCCTGTTGGTTTTGTACCAAACTCAACTTTTCTGTATGCAAAGAATTTCTTCAAGAAATCTTCTACATCTACTATTTCAGGTCTTTCCGTCTGTTCAACATCCCTAATATGAGCAGCTATAGAAGTGTTATTATCTATATCCTTTTTAATACTCTCTATTCTATCGGCAGTCCAAAGCAAATCTCTTGCAACAATGACAGAACTTTCCGGTATAAAATCCAGCAACGACACTTTTTCTGTATCTTTACCAGACATACCCGGTACTATAACAGCATTCTCCATACTCTCCAAAGAGAGTTGGGTTTCTACCGAAAATTGTCTTATACTATCTATGTCATCGCCAAAAAAATCTATTCTGTAAGGATTTTCCGACGAGAAAGAGAAGACATCAAGAATACTACCTCGAACAGCATATTGTCCCGGTTCATATACGTAATCAACACGTTCAAATCCCAATTCAAACAGTCTGTCTTGAATAGAATCTCTATCTACGGTAGCGTATTGTTCTAAGAATATAGTGTTTTCACTAAGATTGGTTTTAGATACTACAGGTTCAGCAAGTGCATCGGGCGATGTTACTACGAACAGTTTATCGGTATTCTCATTGTAAACAGACAATCTGCTTAGAACCTCTGTTCTTAGTATGGCATTGGCATCATCTCTTTGACCATACTTTGCAGCACGTCTATAGGCCGATGGGAAGTACAAAACATCAGTATCGCCCAAAATCTGAACCAAATCATGATAAAAATAGGCTGCATCTTCCTGACTGTTAAGCACTATTAGATACAATCCACTCTGACTGCTATCATATAGTGTACTTATGACCACTGCAGGAGACGACGCAAAAAGTCCTTGCAGAAAAACATGATTTGATTGTTTCTCTGCAAGTTCCTTATGTAATGCCTTGCACTGAGCAAGTCTATTGTATTGTTTTCTTAATTCAGTTAACTCCATTAAAAGGTGTATGATACGGCAAATGAAAAGTCATTCCATGCCGGATTATATGTAAGCTGCAAGCCTGCATTATTCAGGTTAGCACCCAATGTAACATTTGTAAGTGCAAAACCATCTACATCGTAGTACCACGATTCTGTAGGCACTGCACCCAGTTCGCACCAGAGATCAAGACCTACCAATGCAAATTCATAACCAAATTGGAAATAGTGGGCAAATTCTGATTCTCCCAATTCATAGTTGTTATATAGAAGACTGCTCCATGTGAATGAAAGAGGCAGATCTTCACTTACGCAATATGACAACTGAAAATCCAATTCGTGATTATCCAAATATGATGAATTGAAGTAGTTTGACATTGAATAGTTATAGTCCGAAACAGAGAGAGTCAGACCACCTAAAGTGGCATAAAGTGAAAAATCGAATTCATTACAAGAAGTTCTTTCGTGCTTGAAATCATACAATGGATCGAGTGAAGCATTTGCCCATGCTTCTGCAGAAACTTCTAATAAATCTCCACTAAAACCGACAGACAGACCAGGCTGTACAGAAGGACCTGCCTGCGACATACCACGCCAAATATAATTGGTGGTAATAGTTGTTTCTGTTTCAAAAAACCATTCATTTTCTCCTGCCTTAATAGATGCAGGAATTGTTGTTAGGACTGCAACAACAAGTGCAACAAAAAAATTTTTTCTCATCTTCGTTATTTTTTATGTTTGAATTTGGGTGCAAAACTACAAAAAAACTATCTTTGCACCCCGAAATAATGACAAATTCTTATGCGTTTTAACTGAAATGACAAATATTCAAAAAAACTGTCCAATCGTGCAGCTCACAGACAAAGACTGCACACAGCGCGCACCTGATATCCCAGGTGCTGTTTCAGCAAACAACATATCGAACGACAAGAAGACTTACATCATTGAGATAGACCACGTTTCCAAGTGGTTTGGCGACAAGCAGGTTCTCGATGATGTAAGTCTTTTTGTCAAGAAAGGTGAATTCGTGACCATTTTAGGCCCGTCAGGATGTGGTAAAACCACACTTTTACGCCTTATAGCCGGATTCAATCAGGTATCAGAAGGAATTATCAGAATGGGTGGTCAGGATATCACTCAGATACCTCCTCACAAACGTCCTATGAACACCGTATTCCAGCGTTACGCACTATTTCCACACCTAAACGTATATGAAAATATCGCCTTTGGACTAAAGTTGAGAAAGGTTGACGAAGAGGAGATAGACAAGCAGGTACGCAGTGTATTGAAACTTGTGGGACTGACCGATTATGAAGAACGTAATGTAGATTCTTTATCAGGTGGTCAGCAACAGAGAGTAGCTATAGCACGCGCTATAATAAACAAGCCTCAGGTTCTGTTACTTGACGAACCATTGGCTGCACTCGATTTGAAGATGCGTAAGGATATGCAGTTGGAGTTAAAACAGATGCATAAGGAGTTGGGTATAACATTCATATACGTAACCCACGACCAGGAAGAGGCACTCACTTTAAGCGATACCATCGTTGTAATGAACAAAGGTAAAGTACAGCAGATAGGTAAGCCAACAGATATATACAACGAACCAATCAATCCATTCGTAGCCGATTTTATTGGCGATAGTAACATACTGAACGGTATAATGAAAGAGGATAGGAAAGTTCAGTTTATGTATCACGAATTTGACTGTGTTGATGAAGGTTTCAAGAAAGACGAACATGTAGATGTAGTTATCAGACCGGAGGACATTTACATAATGCAACGCAACCAGTCTGCAATGATAAACGGAAAGGTAACAACCTGTATATTCAAAGGTGTTCATTATGAAATGGTAGTAATTACCGACAACGGATACGAACTTATCATTCAGGATTATAACGCATTCGAAGCAGGAGAAGAGGTTAGTCTTATTATTAAGCCTTCCGATATACACGTTATGCACAAAGAACGTTACACCAACAGTTTAATAGGAACTATGGAAGACGAAAGTCACGTTACCGTTCTTGACGAAACATTTGAATGTTTACCACAGGAAGGTATAGAAGGTGGCGACGAAGTAGATGTAGAGATTAGTTTTGATGACATAGAACTGTTGGATGATATGGATGATGGCAATACGTCAGGAGTAGTATCATTCATTCTTTACAAAGGAAATCATTATCATTTGACAGTCACTACAGACAGTGGTGAAGATATATATGTCAACACCAACGACGTTTGGGACGATGGCGATATGGTAGGTATAAAGATTAAACCAGAGCACCTGAAGATTAGCAAACGCCTATGAAACTGTCAAATTTAGTAACCAAACGCAGTAATTGGGTAATACCCTACGTAGTATTCCTAATACTATTCACAGTACTACCGCTACTGCTGATTGGTGTGTATGCATTCAAATCGAACGATGGTGGATTCACACTACAGAATTTTGTAAAATTCGCCACTCAATCGGAAGCACTGAACACATTTATATATTCCATAGGTATAGCACTTATAACTACCGTTTTGTGTATTTTGATAGGTTATCCTGCTGCTTATATTTTAAGCAATTCGGAACTAAACAGAAACAAAACATTGGTATTACTGTTTATTCTGCCCATGTGGATAAATGTACTGATGCGTTCACTTGCTACAGTAGCACTGTTTGATTTTTTACACTTGGGATTGGGCGAAGGAGCTTTAATCTTTGGACTTGTTTATGATTTTCTGCCGTTTATGATATACCCTATCTATAATACCATACAGAAAATTGACAAGAGCTATATTGAAGCAGCACAAGATTTGGGTGCTAACAAAATACACATATTTACTAAGGTAATATGGCCATTATCCATACCGGGAATAATAAGTGGAATATTGATGGTATTCCTTCCTACAATATCCACCTTTGCCATATCAGAAATATTGACACTGAACAACAAACGTCTGTTCGGTTCCATTATACAGGATAACATTATGATGAGCGACACTATGAATTATGGTGCAGCCCTATCATTGATAATGCTGTTGATAATTGCCATAACCAGCATAATCAGCAATAAAGATGATGAAAACATTAACGAAGGAGGATTGATATGAAAAAGATTCTTGCAAACGCATATCTATATCTGCTATTGGTCATACTATATGCCCCAATTGCAATAATCGTGATATTCTCTTTCACAAATTCCAAAACCATTGGCGATTGGAAAGGATTTTCACTCGATTTGTATGCATCGCTGCTTACAGGAGGTGCACAACATGCATCAGCCATATCGACAGCGCTGTTAAACACTATCATCATTGCAATAGTTGCAGCATCGTTATCTACACTGTTGGGTAGCGTTGCAGCAGTAGGACTATTCAACATTAAAAATAGAAAGGTACGTCAAGCCATACAGTTCACAAATAACATACCTATGATAAATCCTGACATTATTACAGGTATATCACTATTCCTATTATTTGTCAGCTTAGGAATATCGGGAGGGTTTGTAACCGTAATATTGGCGCATACGGCATTCTGTACACCATACGTAGTACTTAGTGTAATGCCAAGATTAAACAGAATGAATCCAAATATATACGAAGCAGCATTGGATTTGGGTGCAACCCCATTCCAGGCATTCCGAAAAGTTATTATTCCGGAAATAAAGCCAGGTATGATAAGCGGTTTTATTCTGGCATTCACACTTTCAATAGACGATT
This sequence comes from uncultured Bacteroidales bacterium, assembly GCA_937876995.1. Taxonomy (GTDB): domain Bacteria; phylum Bacteroidota; class Bacteroidia; order Bacteroidales; family Bacteroidaceae; genus Colenecus. The sequence continues at coordinate 52,357 of CALEFD010000034.1, forward strand.
TTGCCGTTACTCTGTTCACCAAAGGCAGCAATGGTCTGGAAACATTGTCCACATACATCTATGCCGATGCCAGAAAAGGCGGTCTAACCCCGGAATTACGTTGTTTAGCATCTATAATTTTCCTGACAGTATTAATACTGCTTATAGTGATAAACAGACGTAGTAGAAAGAGCGAAACAAAAACAACATATTAATTTTAACTATTAAAGGAAAAGAAGAAATGAAAAGATTCTCACGTATCTTTTTTGTAATGATGATACTTGTAGGTACATCGTTACAAGTGTTTGCAAAAGATGATGACCGTAATCAGATTCTAAAGGTTTATAACTGGGCTGATTACATAGACGAAAGTCTGATTACCGAATTTGAAGAATGGTATAAAGAACAGACCGGTGAAGATGTTGAAGTAATCTATCAGACTTTCGACATAAACGAAGTAATGCTTACTAAGATTGAGAAGGGACACGAAGATTATGATGTAGTATGCCCTTCGGAGTATATCATAGAAAGAATGTTGCGTAACAACCTGCTTCAGCCTATCAATAAAGATTTTGGCAACACTCCCGACTATACCAAAAATGTATCTCCATACGCAATGGAACAGTTTGGAAAGATGTCCAATAGTGTCAACACCAATGACTATGCAGTAGGTTATATGTGGGGCACAACAGGTATAATGTACAACACCGCTATGGTAACCAAAGAAGAAGCATCTACTTGGGGAATTCTTTGGGATCCTAAGTACGAAAGCAAAATTCTTATGAAAGATGCAGTTCGCGATGTTTACGGTTCAATTATGATGTATGTTCGTCAGAACGAAATCAAAAGTGGTAAAACATCACGTTCTACAGTTATGAACGACGGTAGCGACGATGCTCTTAAACTGTTTGAAGATACAATGATAGCAGCTAAAAGCAACATCGCAGGTTGGGAAGTTGATTTTGGCAAGGAACGTATGGTTCAGGGCAAAGCCTGGGTAAACGTTACATGGAGTGGCGATGCCATGTGGGCAATGGACGAAGTTGGTGATGCAGTAGATCTGGATTACGTTGTTCCTAATGAGGGAAGTAACGTTTGGTTTGATGGTTGGGTTATACCAAAATATGCAAAGAACACAAAAGCAGCAAGCTACTTCATTAACTATATGTGTATTCCAGAAAATGCAATCCGTAATATGGAAGAAATAGGTTATGTAAGTGTAATTGCCACCCCGGAAATTATGGATTACATAACGGATGAAGAACTTGAAGAAACCATAAATCTGACCTATTTCTTTGGCGAAGGCGCCGATAGTGTTAAGGCAAGTCCTATTCTATACCCGGATGCATCAGTAATAGAGCGTTGTGCTTTGATGCACGATTGTGGTGACAGAACAGAAGCCATGTTAGATATGTGGTCAAGAATTAAAGGCGACAGTCTGAATATGGGAATGTTACTGATTGTTGCTGCAACAGTAGTTATTATTGTTATATTGGTGATAATCAACATAATGAAAAAGTCCAAGAACAAGAAGAAAAAATCACGCGGAAAGAGTCGCAGATAAATTTTTATAGCATACAGAACGGGCCAATTAAAAAAATTGGTCCGTTTTTTTATCCACTCTCTTGCATTATAGTTTTATTAAACTTACTTTTGTGAGATTAAGGACAAGAAGAAAAATTGCAACATTATGAATAGCAGTGACAGCATAGTAATTATTCCTACTTATAATGAGAAGGAAAATATTGAGAATATTATACGTGCAGTATTAGGTTTAGACATCAATGTCAATATTCTGATTATTGACGATGGTTCACCTGACGGAACTGCCGATATTGTAAAACGTCTGCAAAAAGAGGAATTTGCAGATAGACTATTCATAGTAGAACGTTCCGGCAAATTGGGTTTGGGAACCGCATACATAACCGGATTTAAATGGGCTATAGAACACAAGTATGACTATATATTTGAAATGGATGCCGATTTCTCACATGACCCGAAAGACCTGCCTCGTCTGCTCAAAGCCTGTCGCGAAGATGGCTATGACGTAGCAATTGGTTCCAGATACATAAGCGGTGTAAATGTTGTAAACTGGCCTATGGGAAGAGTAATAATGTCTTATTATGCTTCCAAATATGTACAGTTGGTAACAGGCGTAAAAATCAAAGACACCACTGCAGGCTTTAAGTGTTACAGACGTCAGGTATTGGAAACTATAGAATTGGACAAGATACGTTTCAAAGGCTATGCATTCCAGATAGAGATGAAGTTTACCGCATACAAATGCGGATTCAAGATAAAGGAGGTGCCGGTTATATTTGTCAATCGCGAATTAGGTACATCAAAGATGAGTGGAGGCATATTTAGTGAAGCTCTCTTTGGAGTTATCAGACTTAAAGTATCAAGTTGGTTTAGAAAATATCCACAGAAACAGATTTCATAATGGCATATACTCTTATTCACAATGCATCGGTTGTAAACGAAGGAACAATCTGCAAAGCATCGGTTGTTATTGAAAACGACACTATTTATGGTATCTATCCTGTAACGGAAGAACCCAAATTTGATTTCAGCAATAAAATAGATGCTACAGACCTATTCCTTTTGCCGGGTGTAATAGATGATCACGTACACTTTAGAGAACCAGGACTGACACATAAAGCCAATATCTATTCAGAAAGCAGAGCGGCAGTAGCCGGTGGTGTTACCACCATATTCGATATGCCCAATTGCATACCGCAGACTACTACAGTCCAAGCATTGGAAGAGAAATTCAGCATAGCCCAAAAGAGTTGTGCAACCAACTATTCATTTTACATAGGAGCAACAAAAACAAATCTTTCGGAGATTGAAGCTATAGACCCAAACAGCATTTGTGGTATAAAGCTGTTTATGGGTTCAAGTACCGGCGGTATGCTTGTTGACGATGCTAAATCCATACGCCAACTATTCAGTGTAGCCAAAATGCCTGTTGCTGCCCACTGCGAAGATACCGACATAATTAACAGGAATACAGAAAAAATAAAGATAAAAGTAGGTAATTCTGCTTCTATTATCTACCATCCCGTTATTAGAGACCAGGAAGCATGTTATGCATCAACATCAAAAGCTATAGATATTGCTTCGGGCACCAATGTACGTCTTCATATTTTACATATAAGCACAGCAAAGGAGCTGGAACTGTTTTCCAAATTGCCATTGCAGGAAAAAAGAATTACTGCCGAAGCCTGCATAGCACATTTGATGTTTAGTTTTGAGGACTATGAAACATTGGGTGCTAAGATAAAGTGTAATCCGTCAATCAAACACATTAATGACAGAAATGCTCTACGTGCAGCACTTACTGATGGAACTATAGATATTGTAGGTACAGACCATGCCCCACATCTGCTAAAAGAGAAAGAGGGTGGCGCATTGACAGCCACATCGGGAATGCCTACACACCCATACTCGCTTCTATCTATGCTCAATTTAGCTGACCAAGGTGTATTGAAACTTACCGATATAGCAAGACTTATGTGCCATAATCCTGCAGATTTGTTTGGTATCTGTAAAAGAGGATATATAAGGAGTGGTTATAAAGCAGATTTGGTACTTATTTCAAAATGTAGTGCCAATAATCCCAACATAGCAGATTCACACCTTAATATGTGCGGTTGGAATCCATTGGAAGGTAAAAGTTTTGGATGGAATATCCACAGCACATTTGTAAATGGCCAGATAGCTTACAAGGAAGGAAAAATATCTGACAAAATTTTTGGAGAAAGAGTTCTATTCTGTAATAGGAACAGTTAGTTTATTTCATAACCCACCTTATTGGCATAATTCTCCACAAAAGGCGATTTAAGAAACTCCTTTGGAGCATGATCCAAAATTCTCTTTATAAGAGGAGTTATGCTTTTGGTATCGGAATTACAAAGCATAGAGAATACACCTACTGAAACTTTCTGATTAAAGTTTTCAGTAATGAACTTATACATTAAATTCTCCATTTCTACGCATATATCGTCTATAGCTTTGTTTATGCGTTCCAGTTCGTCTTTATTAAACAGTCCATTTGAAATTAGAGACATCTTTTTCTGCACTGTCTCTTCATACCTGTTATCTATAATACGTTTCTCAGCAAGAAAGTCATATAGAAGTTCATTCTGTTCTGTTCCATCTACATCATACTGTGTAGGCTTTATATTTACACTTATTTCGCCCTTCTCCAGGTATAGAGGTAGAATAGGCTCTTTACCACGACACAATATTGCAAATGTTATATCATCTACAATACCATCCATCTTAAATTGACCATGATAAACTTTACAGGAATCAATAAAGCTAAAATCGCCATCTGTATAACTTACCAAATTCAGTTGCAATCCTTCGTATCCATATAGATCCACCTTACCTTCTATCTTGTATTTGTGTACACAAGAATCAAGCAGCAAGATTAAGAGCATTGACATTAGTATTAAATATACACTTTTCATACATAATCTTCTTAAAACGGACTGCAAAAATACAACGTAGATTGATACGTTGTTCAAATAAGGAATTATTTTATCATTATTTAATGTTCCTCAATATATTACAATACAATATGTGTTAAAAAAAGTTTACTCTTACTCTTCTTTATCTTCCAATTCCTTATTTCTGGCATCAATTCTAAAAGATGAATAGAGTTCAAACAGTGTGGCTATACAGAGGGTCACTATCCAACTGTTCTTTGCAGTCAGTGTAAGCAATAAAGATTTTATAGTATCATTCATTGTATTGTTAAACATAAGTTTCTGATGATACTCTCCCGACAACATCAGACACCCTGTTACAACCAGCAGAATTGCCCCCAACACCTGTTGTGAACGCAACCTTTTAAGTATCAAATCATCACCGTCATATCTATCGGACATCTGCGCCGATGCAAACAAAACAGAGCCAAACAGATACAGATATGGAGCATATTCCCAACCTGTTATCATTACCATAGCACCAACCAGAAGAAGCACGCCCCCTATGGTCATTATTATATTAATCATCTTATTCATATTTGACACTATCTTTCATATACGAATATATCTTCGTCCTCCTGACGCATAAAATACTTTTCTCTTGCTATATGTTCTTTCAAAAGACTGTCGTCATCAAGTTCTTGAATTAACTTTTCATCTCTTTCTATCTGTTTTTTATATGCTTCTATCTCTGTCTTCAGTTCTCTAATTTCACGTTTCTGAGTGATACGTACAAACAGATTATTATCATCTATAAACAGTATGAACACTACAAAAAAAAGAATGGCAAGCAGTATCTTGTTATTCTTTATAAACTCCAGAATTCCATTCTTATCGGTCTTATTATTTTCATCCATAACCATCGCACTTTTATTGTTGTTTGCGAAGATACAATTTTTATCACTTTTCTGAATGATAAGAGAGAAAAAATAGCTAACTTCGCCATAGTAATTTATGTTTGAAACAGTCAATAGCAATACACTATGGATAACTATATAGTTTCTGCAAGAAAATATCGTCCGGCCACATTCCAGACAGTTGTGGGACAGGGCGCATTGACAGCAACACTGAAAAATGCTATTCAATCCGGTAAGTTGGCACATTCTTACCTGTTTTGTGGTCCTCGCGGTGTAGGTAAAACCACTTGTGCCAGAATATTTGCAAAAACCATTAACTGCGAACATCTCACTCCAGAAGGTGAAGCATGTGGAGAGTGCGAATCATGCCGTAGCTTTAACGAAGAACTGCGTTCATACAACGTATTTGAACTTGACGCTGCCAGCAACAATTCAGTAGATGACATCCGTTTGCTCACAGACCAAGTAAGAATACCGCCAATGAATGGCAAATATAAGGTGTATGTGATTGACGAGGTTCACATGCTTTCACAGGCTGCTTTCAACGCATTTCTAAAAACATTAGAAGAACCACCTCACTATGCCATTTTTATATTGGCAACAACAGAAAAACATAAAATCATCCCTACTATTCTATCGCGTTGTCAGGTGTATGACTTTAACAGGATAAGCAACGAAAGTATTGTTGCTCATCTAAAGGATGTTGCAGAAAAAGAGGGTGTTCAGGCAGAAACAGAAGCATTGAGCATAATAGCAGAGAAATCTGATGGTGGTATGCGCGATGCACTTTCAATTTTTGATCAGGTAGTAAGTTTTACACGCGGAAACGTAACATACAGCCAGACTATTGCAAATCTGAATGTACTGGATTATGAATACTATTTTAGATTTACAGATCTATTCATAGAAAAAAAGATTCCGGAAGCTCTTCTGCTTCTCAATGAGATAATGGAAAAGGGATTTGATTGCACTCATCTTATTAGCGGATTGATGCTCCATTTTAGAAATCTGTTAGTAAGTAAAGATGCCTGCACACTACCGTTACTCAATGTAAGCGGAACTATACGTGAACGCTATGGAAAACAGGCCGAAAAGTGCGAAGCCAAGTTCCTATACCGTGTAATGAAAATCTTTAACAACTGCGATTTGAATTACAAAGTAAGCAAGAACAGACGCCTGCTTGTGGAATTAACCATAATTCAGGCAGCCCAGGCCATAGACGAAGACGATGAATCCAGTGGGCGTAAGCCCAAAAGATTAAAACCCATATTTCAAGCTGTTGTTCCTAATCAGGCTACGACAGCACAAACTGTGTCACCACAGGTAAACAGAGTTCAGGCGCCGGTTTCTACTCCAGCTAAGAATACCGCAAGTGGTGCTATTCCAAACATTAACATAGAGGTAAAAGCTACACGTCAGGTAGCCAAAAAGGGACGCGATGCCATATTTGCATCTATTTACGGAAATAAAAAGCAAGAAGCCACAAAGACAGAAACTGCCAAAGCGATAGTAAATGAAAGCAAACAGATACGTCCTTTAACCGACGATCTATTACAGGTTCATTGGATGGATTATGCATCACAACTACCAAGAGAACAGGCTCCGCTTGCCAACAGAATGGTAAACATAAAGCCGGTGGTAACATCATCGGACAGCTTTACAATAACCGTCTTTAACAAGATGGTGGAAGAAGACATTAAAGCATATCAAGACCAAATCCTTGCAGCATTAGGTACTCACTTCAATAATGCCAATCTAAAGATGAGTATTGTTATACAAGAGGCAACAGATGCCGTTTCACGTATTCTTACACGCGCACAACGTCTTGACCAGATGAAGGAGGAATACCCTGCCCTCTCCGACCTAACCAAACGCTTAGACCTGGAACTAAAATAAATTTACCAGGGGAAAGTTTCCGGATCGTTTAGAACATTTGAACGTAGATTTTTGTTCAAAGAACTTATAGCATCCATATCTTTATTACTCAATTCAAAAGTCATAACCTCCAGATTCTCTGCAAAATGATTTGGTTTGGCACGAGGTATAGTAATTAAATCACGCTGCACTATCCATCTCAACACAATTTGTGAAGCTGTTTTACAATATTTCTCTGCAAGCGATTGCAATAATGAATCGCCTAAAATATCTATATCGCCTTGTCCAAATGGCCCCCACGCTTCCACCTGAATTCCTAAATTATGGTTAATGGCTATATTTTCAACTTGCGTCATGTAGGGATGTACCTCTATTTGGTTTACAGCAGGTAATATTTCTGCATATTCTAAAAGGTCATTAAGATGATGCTGATTGAAATTACTTACACCTATAGAACGTACCTTACCCTGTTTTACATACTCTTCCATAACCTGCCAGGTATGCTTAACACAATCTTTAACAGGCCAATGTATCAGCAATAAATCCACATAATCTGAACCCAATTTCAGCAAGCTTTCATCAATAGATTTAGCAACTGTAGCAGCTCCCTCACGCATAATGTTTGTAGCCACTTTTGTGGTAAGAAATATCTTATCTCTTGATATACCGGAATCTAATATACCCAGGCCTACTTCTGCTTCATTTTCATAACCCTGCGCTGTATCTATATGTCGGAAACCGGCCTCTAAAGCTAAACGCACATTTTCTCTTGCTGTTTCTCCCTTTAGAGTCCATGTACCTACTCCAATCTGCGGAATCTCTATACCATTGTTTAGTTTCATATTTTTGTCTAATTTCAGTGTGCAAATATACGTTTAAGTGAGCGAGAAATATGAAGCTTGCTTCAATATTTTTCAAAGCGAACGCTAGTATATTATTCAAATATACGTTTAAGTGAGCGAGAAAGTTGAGCAAGCGAATGGGTGAAAATTTATTTTCACACGCAATGAGCGCAGCCAACTTCGCTAAAAGCAAATATGAAGCTTGCTTCAATATTTTTCAAAGCGAACGTTAGTATATTACCCAGCTTTCATTATCTTCGCAAAAACAAATAAAAACGTAAATTATGAAAAGACGATTTGTAACAATGGTATGTGCTGTAGCTGCTATGCTTATAATATGCCCAACCCTTTCAGCACAAGAGAGTTCAAAAGATTATATAGAGGTAATAGGAAAAGCAGAAAAGAAGGTTAAACCGGATGAAATTAAACTGCATATTGTAATAGACGAAAACGACATTGCAAAAAACAGGACTCTCAATAATCTGGAAAAGAACATAATCAAGTCTTTGGAATCTTTGGGTATAGACGTACAGAAGAATCTCAATGTAGTTGATTTAAGCAGCAATCTACAGAAATTTCTTTTAAAGAAAGACGATAACCAAATGAGAAAAGAGTATGACCTGAAGACAACATCGGCCAGCCAGGCTGCACAAGTAATGATAGAATTGGGTAAACTTGGAGTATCCAAAATAACCGTAAGTTCAGTAGATTGTTCAAATATTGAAGAACAGAGAAGAGAGGTTAGCATTATGGCTATAAAAGATGCAAAAGCACGTGCAACAGAACTTACAACTGCAATAGGTCAAGAAATAGGTAAGGCAATTTACATATACGAACAGGACCTTGGATATGCTCGTCCTACAGTTAGATTGATGAAGAATGCAGCCGTAAGAGAAGAATCTGTGGAAGACGCCGCATACGTATCTAATCTGGAATTTGAAGACATCACAGTAGAAGGTCGTGTAATTGTAAGATTTGAACTTAAATAATGGTCATCACATCGGTAATAGACAATGAAAGCAGATGTAAACTTGCTGCAGAGCATGGTTTATCACTTCATATTGCCCTAAAAAATGGTATTAACATTCTATTCGATACAGGCAAAAGTGAATTGTTTGCTTCCAACTCTTCCCTTTTAGGAATTGATATTACCAATGTAGATATTGCCGTTATCAGCCACGGACACTATGATCATGGTGGTGGTTTGGGGCATTTTCTAAAGCTGAATAGCAAAGCACCGGTTTATATTCACAGCAAAGCTTTTCAACCGCACTATTCACTAAAAGAAGAGGGAATCAAATATATTGGACTGGACACATCAATACAAAACAGTCCACGTCTGATTTTTTGCAACGGCATTACAACAATCCATCCGGAAGTGATTGTTTTTTCAGATGTTGAAAAAAAGTATCAGCAACCTTTAGGAAACAGGTTGCTGTTTGGACCACAACAAGATGAAAACGACACATTTACAGACGAACAAAATCTGATTATTACAGAGGGTAGCAACCATATTCTTATAGCAGGTTGTGCTCACAGAGGCATACTGAATATTTTAGAGAGTGCCACAAAAATAATAGGAAATCCCCCTACCCATGTATTTGCCGGAATGCATCTAATAAAGAGTGGTCTTGCTCCGGAAGAAGAAAGAGTATCAATCTGTTCATTAGCAGAACAATTAATGGAATACAAGGAGACTATGTTCTACACAATGCACTGTACCGGAATGGAACAATTCTGCACACTTAGGGAGAAGATGAACAGACAGATAGAGTATTTATCAAGTGGAAAAATTATAGAGTTATGATGACAGAAACCGATATAAAGAGGTTTGAAAAAACCTTTGATTACCTAAAACAGGTCCCATACGACATAAGTAAAGAGACACTATACACCGCATTGGAATTATATAACGGATATGATCCCGATAATGCCGATAGTTTCAAAACCTGTTTTGACACTAAAGTATATAACCACTATATCTCTACAGGAAAAATAGATACTATAGAGGAAGAGTCACTATCGCGTATGCTACATGATCACAGCATACACACTGCACTTAAAGGATTCTTCAAAACTCACAACAAACAGCATTGCATAGGCATTATGGGAGGTCACGCACTGCAAAGAACAGACTATATGTATAAAAAGATTGTTCTGCTAAGCAAACGTCTTACAGAACTTGGCTTTTATATGCTTAGCGGTGGTGGTCCGGGTGCAATGGAAGCCACACATTTAGGAGCCTGGATGGCTGGATATAGCAATACCGATGTAGAAGAGGCGCTGCAAATACTTTCGGCTGCACCATCATATAAAAACAGCAATTGGCTGGCTACAGCATTTAGTGTTATAAACAACTATCCACAAACTAAATATGTCAGTTTAGGTATTCCAACATGGCTCTACGGACATGAACCATCCACCCCATTTGCCACACATATAGCCAAATTCTTTGAAAACAGCATAAGAGAAGACAATATTCTGACTTTGGCTTTTGGTGGAATTATCTATACACCCGGCAGCGCAGGTACCATGCAAGAGATTTTTCAGGATGCAGTGCAAAACCACTACCTCTCTTTTGGTATCTCCAGTCCAATGATTTTTATGGGTAAAGAGGCTTGGACCCAACAGATGCCTGTTTATCCGTTGCTACAAGAGCTTCAGGCCTGCAACAAATATAAGAACCTGCTACTTGCCCTATCGGACGACATTGATGAAATTATTGAAAAGCTGTTGAAGTTCAGAAATCACATAGAGGAGATAAGCTAATATATACCATACTAATCTAAAAAAGTTTGGGAGAATAAATATCCTCCCAAACCGCATTTAAATTATACACAACATTACTTGAGTTCATCTATAGTAATCAAGTAATCATCCTTATCACGGGGTTCGTGGTCAATTGAGAAACTGAACACTTTCTCTTTCGGGAATATCTTCTTGAAAGATTCAGCCAGATTTTCTGACTCCACATCGTTTATTGTTATATCGTATAATCTGCCTTTTCTGTCTTCGTCTATTTCTCCACTTCTGTCATAAACCCTAACATCATAGGAAACCTTAAAATTAAAGTCGAACTCCTCACCCTCTTTAGGTGTATAACCATCCTTTAGAGTAACCTTGATATTGAGTTTAGCATTAGCCGGCAAACTTTTCACATTCACAACGCTGTTTTTCCATTCTACTGTTTCCATTTTATCTTTCAGCACCTTACCATGTGCATCTGTAATGGTAAACTCTACATCGGCCACTTCAAGTAAATCCAAACTTGCTGTGGATTCAAAAACAAAAGAAGCACTATCAAAACGATCATCTCTATCTGCAAAAACATCTTCACAAGAAAATAATGTGGTAGCCAAAACTGTTATTGCTACATAATTGAATAATTTTTTCATAAGTTTTTTCATTTAATAAATTTTCAAAAGTTAATAATCACAATAATTACATTTATTTCATATTTGTAACCATTACAAATATATAATCGTTTTTTATTTCTTGCAAGAGTTTCAATTTATAATTATCATTTTTTAACATCTATTTTTAGTATGTATATACAATTATCAAAAGGATTACGTACTTTTACATCCATATTTATATAAATAAGGTATTATTAAACTAAATAAATATAGTAATGAAAAAATTATTTGTATCTCTGCTTACAGCAGTTTCATTGGGCGGCATTACTGCATCAGCCCAAACTATCAGCAACAGTGAAGATGGAAAATACAGCATCAGTTTAGGAGATGTTACTATGACTATCGACGCAGCCAAAGGTGGTAAAATTGTATCGTACAAATATGGCGATTCTGAAGTTTTGTCACAAACCAGAATGGCCAATTCATTTGGAAGTACATTCTGGACCAGCCCACAATCTGAATGGAACTGGCCTCCTGTACCGGAATACGATACTAGAGCATTTAATGCTGAAATTAAAGGTAATACATTGGTATTAACAGGCGATAAATCTGCTCGTTTTGGTTATAGAATACGTAAAGAATTTACCACAGATGCAAAAGACAATGCATTTGTTATTACCTACACTATTATCAATGAATCCGGCGAAGAACGTAAAGTTGCTCCTTGGGAAATTTCAAGAGTACCTAATGGCGGTATTCTATTCTGCGATGCCAAAGAGGCTACTCCTGCCAATAATATGGAGGGTTTGCCATTTGTTGCTGAACAGAAAGCATTGTGGTATGTATTGGATGAATCAAACTCTAACCGTAAGGTAAACATAGACGGTAAAGGTTGGCTTGCTTTTTACGACAACGGTATGCTGTTTGTAAAAAAATTCGCTGATCTTACAGCAGAAGAACCTGCACCGGCAGAGGGCGAAATTCAGATTTATGCAAATCCAGGCAAAACTTTCGTAGAGATTGAAGAACAGGGTGCATATACCACTTTAAAGGCAGGCGAAGAACTAAGCTGGACTGTACGCTGGTATCTGATTCCATCAGATCTTCCTGAAGCACCTTCTAAGAAGCTATTAAAGAAGGCACTCTCATTAGTAAAATAGAAGACCACTTAAAAATCTGAATATTATGTGCAAACATCTTTATCTTTCAGTATGTGCACTGATTTTAGCATTGTGCACTGCATGTAATGGTCTAACCAAAAGTACAGAAGTTGGTCCTTACACTATTAAGGTAATTGACAACAACGTCTATCACATTCAGGATTTCAACTCTGAATATCCTGGTGGAGAGCAGTTTGACGAACAGGGTAACAAAACCCACTTTAACAACTGTTCCGACATCTATCTTATTGTTGGCGAAGAGAGTGCTCTACTAATAGACCTTTCAAATAGGATTACTTGGGCAGATAATGCAGAAGAGTCTTTAAAACAGATTGTTGCAGAACGTATAGAAGACAAACCTCTTACTATTACATTCACCCATAACCATGGTGACCATACAGGTATGCTTTCTGCTTTTATCAATTCAGATGTTCATTTTGCTCTGCCCGAAGAGGACTTTTCACAGATGGCTGTACGTTTCCCAAAAGACAAATACCATCTTTATAACGAAGGTTATATGTTTGATTTGGGTGGTACAAAAGTGGAAGCTGTCGCAGTACCGGGACACACTGCCGGTTCTATGGTTTTCTACCTGCACGGACGTGATATACTCTTTACAGGCGATGCAATTGGTTCAGGACATGGAGTTTGGATTTTCAACACAGATGGTTTTAGCAAATATGTACGCGCAGTACCACACCTTATAGCATGGCTCAATAATCCGGAACATAAGGTAAATTTGGAAAAGTTACGTATATATGGTGGTCACTATTGGCAAAGAGACTGGTTGCCTGAACTTGGCAAAAAAGAGATGGGAATGGATTATCTGAACGATATGAAAGAACTGCTTGACCAGATAGAAAACGGCACAGCCACCACTACCCCATCAGGACTTGACCATCAAACACTGGATACCTACTTTAAAAACGGTAGCGCCATTGTAGTTTGGAATGCGAAACAGGCAGAAGATTTCAGCAAGATATATCCTGAAAAGATGGTATATAGAGATGAAGATGTAGTATTCAGACAGATAGACGAACATACCTGGGTAGGTAACGGACATTTGGTTTATAACGAATCTGTTTATCTCATTGAGGGCGAAACACAAGCATTGCTTATAGATGCCGGTACTGTGATGCCTAATTTGGATAAAGCTGTGGCTACACTTACAGACAAACCTGTTTTGGTAGCATTGACACATGCTCACGGCGACCACGCAGGTGCTATTGATTGTTTCCCGGAGATATTTATAAACCCTGCAGATTCTAACCTGCTAAAGAATCAAACCAATTATAAGGGAGAGGTTAGATATTTATCAGATGGTTTAACAATAGATTTGGGTGGCAGACAAATTGAGGTAATGTACACTCCGGGACATACTTCCGGTTCAACCACATTCTTTGACAAACATCGTCACTACGGATTTAGTGGAGATGCTTTTGGTTCTACAAACCTATTGCTGTTTGGAGGCACTTTTAAGCAGTTAATAGAAACCACCACCCGCACTGCTGAATATATGCAGCAGAATGGAATAGAAAAACTATACCCGGGACATTATCAGGGTAATCCGGAAAGGCTTCAACGTATTTTAGACGAGAAGAAGATGTCGGAGGAGGTTCTTTCAGGAAAGCGTAAAGGCATGCCAAACAATACTTCCGGACTGAACAGTTATATTTACGACTACGGAGTACATATACGTTACAATGATCCTCAGGCCTTACAATAAGGCTTTACTATAAGAATATGAAATGAAAGGGAGACTTAAGTGTGTAATTTAAGTCTCCCTCATCTATTTTAATTACGAAGTTCGTCTATGGTAATAATATAATCATTTTTGTCACGTGGCTTGTGATTTATACCAAGCTTAAACTCTTTGCTTTCAGGAAAAATAAGTTTGAAGGTCTCTTTCAGTTTTTCCGATTCCACACCACTTGTGGTCACACTCCATAGTGAACCCATACGACTTTCATCCAGCTCACCATCTTTTTCTACTACCTGCACGGCATACAGCACGTTAAAATCAAAATCGTACTTTTCTCCTACCACAGGAATAAAATCATCTTTCAGTTCTACCCTAACATTGATAATAGCATTGGCAGGTAGAGAGTTTATATTCACTATACTTTTTCCCCATTGTATAGTTGACATAGACTCTTCATGAATTACACCATAATTATCTGTTATGGTGATAATCACATTAGCCGCTTCGAGCAAATCCAAGCTGGCGTTCGAAGTAAAGATGAACGTGGCACTGCCAAACGCATCGTCTTTGTTGGAATCATCACAAGAAACCATTGTGGTAGCAAGCAATGAGACAACAACATAATTGAACATTTTTTTCATAATCACTCTTTTTTAGCAAACAAAACTATTATTTAAAAACACAATAACGGTTAAACCTAATGCTGTAGGATTAACTCTCTGCAAAAGTATCTTCTATTTCCACACGTTGTTCACCTACACAACAGATTTACAGTTTTTTAGTGTTTACGATTTTTATTTAAAATGGTAAACTGTTAACAAAAAAAGTCGGGCACCAAACAAGGTGTCCGACTTTTGTATCTGAATTATCTGAAAGCGGCTTACTTAAAGAGCAATGGAGCAAACTTATTCAAATAGATTCGCCAGTTACTCCAGGTGTGACCACCACTATTTTCATAGAATGTATGTTCAATGCCATTTTCAGTTAGAATTGCATCCAGTTGACGGGCACTCTCAATAAGAAAATCGGTTTCGCCACAACCTATCCAATACAACTTGATACCGGCTTTTTTCAATGCCTGGAACTGCTTGTTATACTCTGCTTTATTCTGGTCATTTACGCGGATACCATTACTTAGTGGGCAGATATACTTAAAGAAACCAGGGAACAGATTTGTGCAGCTGATAGTATGACCGGCACCCATTGAAAGACCTGCTATAGCACGTCCATCAGGATTCTTTATTACATTGTAGTTTTTCTCCATATATGGGACCATATCCTTAACTATACTGGTAACGTATGCATTTGCAAAGTTTGGGTCATTACGGTCCTGCTGCTTTTCAGGAATCTGCAATGTACGTGCTGCATACTGTGTAGGATTACCGTTTGGCATTACTACAATCATTGGTTTTGCCTGACCCTTTTCTATAAGATTATCCATAATCTGACAGGTACGTCCCATATTGCTCCATGCATCTTCATCGCCACCGGCACCATGCAACAGATATAGTACAGGCAGAGGCTCTTTCATGTCGTTGTATCCGTGCGGAGTATATACGAACATCCTGCGTTCCATCCCAAGTGTAGGGGATTCGTACCAAACCTGATGCAAATCACCACGTTTATTGGCTTCAAAATAGTTTTCTGTCAGTTCACCTGGAATAAGCAACACACTAAGGAATGTTGTTCCGTCACGTTGCATAAAGATATTGTTAGCGTCGTTTACCTTTACACCATCAACCACAAAATTGTATGTATAAAGTTCTGCTGCAGGACGTGGTACTGACACTTCCCATACCCCCTGTTGGTTCTTAGTCATTGCTACCGGCTGTTGTTGCCATGATAGTGATACCTGTACATTCTGTGCTTGCGGAGCCTGAATACGGAATGTTACGTTCTGTTCTCCAATTTCCGGCGACACTACGTTTACTCTTCCAAAATTGAAGTTGGCAAGTTCCTGCGCAAAAAGTCCAATTGTGCAGAACGCCATCATTAAAGATAAGGTTAGTTTTTTCATATTGTTATAAGTAATTAAGTTAGTCAATTTTTCTATCTATTGAGTAAAGTTGTTCACTGGTCTCTAACACCATATTCTTATTATAGGTATCGTGACGCACATACCCTATTCCATCGGCATACCACGACAGTGCAGTGGTTTCACGTCTGTATGCAGGTGCCCTCTCCACTTTATGTTCGCTTATCACTATGCAGTCAAAAGTTCCCGCAGGCGTAGAAATTGTTTCATAACGCAACACCTTTCTATCGGTTACCTTAACACGATACTTCATACCCAATATTGTTACCTCTGCTTCGGCCGATGGTAGTATATCACCCGGTTTCATATTAGCAGGCAGGATTACACCCGATTCAACTGTTTTGGCATGTCCAAATGGTAATGTAGTGTGCAACAGCGCCACTACTGCATTTGTCAGACTGAGTTTTAAGGTTCCGTCAGATGCTATCTGAATACCTTGTGTAACAGGAATGTCAATAAGTGGCTTTGAATCTGCATCTGTAAATTCAGAACTGGTAACTATTGTGATTGTATCTGAATGCCAATTGTATTGGTACTTTACAGTGAGTGTATGATACCACTTTACCTCACCACTATCAGCATACTTACGTACATAATTCAGTGTTGTACCTACATCGGTACAAAAGTAAGTTGGAACTGCAGCTAAACTAAGAGGCAATAACAACAATATATATATAAGGTATCTACGCATTATCTCTTTTTAAGCAGTACACACGCACCACCACCCGGAGCAAGTTCCAGTTTAAGTACTCCTTTGCTTGTACCTATCTCTGTTCTGGTTGAATAGGTTTCACGGTTTGTCAAGTAGTGAGTATCAGGAGCGTCTTGAGTTATCTCCATTGTCCAACTTCCTTTTTTATCAAGGAAATCCAATGGAATTACTAATGTACGAGCCTCTTCATTTGTTGCCGCACCTATCAGATAATCGCCCTCTGCAGACTGACGCATCATTACAATGTATTCTCCTATTTCACCCATCAAGGTTTTGCTCTCCTTCCAAGGCATCTTTTGAGCCGACAAGAAACGCAATAGTGACGGATACTTTTCATAATATTCAGGTATATCAGGAATAATGGTTACACCTGAATATGTTATAAGAGTACGAGCCATTTCACCCGATACGGTAGAATGTACCTCCTGATTATTATCTACACGTGTGGTACGTCCCTGGCGCAAATCCATAAACCCGTTATTCATATCTATAGGACCTGCTATCATATTTACAAAGACCGATGTTACAAAGGTTTTTGGTTCAAAGGTCTGGTGTCCGTCCAACTGTGCCTTGCAATATTCGCGTGTAACTGCATTTGGCCATGTTCTCTCCTGACCATACGGATGTACAGGATAGTCGTGGAAATTTATAAGCAGATGATGTTTGGCACAGAGCTCTGTTATTTGACGTGTTTTTTCGTTTTTTTGTTGTGGAGTTCCATTCATAAAGCCATACTTGACACCGGTTGCGCCCCACTCTTCGTATTGTTTCAGTGTCTCTTCTATAGGGTAATTTGTACCTGCTACATCATTCAGATAGAGCCAGATTCCTACGCCTTTTTCTTTACCATACTTAATAATACGCTGAACATC
Organism: uncultured Bacteroidales bacterium; assembly: GCA_937876995.1. Taxonomy (GTDB): domain Bacteria; phylum Bacteroidota; class Bacteroidia; order Bacteroidales; family Bacteroidaceae; genus Colenecus. Next base: position 70,243 of record CALEFD010000034.1, read on the forward strand.
CTTTGCCTTTTCGCCAGTAACAGGATCTGAATTCTTTTCAAATTCAGGACCGTACCAGTTGGCATCGAGCACCAGATATGCAAATCCCTGTTCCGATGCAAAATCCACCATTCGTACCCAAGAATCGTAATTCATTCCGTAGCGGTAGCCTTGCCATTCAGCACCATTTATACGCCAATCCCAGAGTGCTATACCGGGTTTTACCCACGAAAAGTCCATACCTTTGGCAGGTTCGGGATTGAGCAGAGCCAGTACATCGGAATCCACAAGTGCACCCGGAGTATCACCTATCAGAATGACACGCCATGGTGACAGATATTTTGTCTGAAAATCCAATGGTTCTGTAACTACAGAAAACGATGTACTACCCTGTTCTGTCTGCAAACGCATAGGCAGAGCTTTTTCATTAACATCAGCTTCGTGAATAGCCATATAGATATTATCCTTTGCCTTGATGGTCATTACAGGCAGACGTTCTCCACTTGCTCTGGAAAGTAGTTCAGGACCTATATTGTGACGTTCACCGTTGTAGTACCACGCAGTAAAATCGCCTGCAAAATTAAACTTAGTATTCTCAATTATTGTGTTTAAGGGAAATTCTGGTTCATCTAATGGTTGTGAAAGGACGCATCTGTAACGGAAGGCCACTGCACCTTCGTAAACCCTTACCTCTAAATAAACTCCTGGAGGAGTATTATGTTCACCTGTTTTAAGAAGCGATGGAGTTATTAAATAAGACTTCTGTATATAACGTCCGTTCATCATAGAACGTTTACCCCATACTGGAGTTATCGTGCCGTTTTCGCTTGATGAACCTACCAACATTAACTTAAAGTTTTTTGGAGTATAGCTTACACCATCGGCATTATTCATTCCTAAAGGTGACTTTTCTATCAGTTTTACACCTTTGTAACTTACATCATAGACCAATTCACCATCTGTATTATAATCCAGCACAAAACTGATTGGTTCTCCCGGAAGACTTACAGTCTCTTTTGCCTGTACTGTTACGGCACACAATATTAAAATTGCCACCAATGCTCTACTAACAGATTTACCGTACTTTCTCATATTTAATTACATTATTACTTTGCAAATATATAGGCATATATTCAGCCACAATAGGGAACCTCCCTAAAACAAACGGAGGATTTTCCTAAAAACAGCTATATGTCACGCTACGAAAATAGTGTTTTTATTCCACATAAACAGATATTTTGATAAAAAAGGTTAAGAGTGTTAATCATTGTTTTATTGTTTTAATATGTTTTTGTATTTTTGCAGTATAACCAGATAGAATATGAAGAAAAGTACAAAATGGCTACTAATCGGCATTATTGCCCTTATTGTGATTGCACTTGCAGTCAAGAGATTTATACCGGAAAAGAGTGGTGATTTAAAAAACAGTTCGGAAACATCAGCACAAAAACCACAACAAAAGAAGAATGTTCTTTATGTAAGGTACGTAGTTATTAAACCTACCGAACTTGTTGACGGTATTAATGTGAGCGGAAGTCTTATTCCCAATGAAGAGGTTAATCTAAGTTTTGAAACATCGGGTAAAATTACCGACATCTTCTTTGAAGAGGGTAGCAAAGTAAAGAAAGGTGATATTTTAGCAAAGATAAATGATGCTCCTCTACAGGCTCAGTTAAAGAAGTTAGAGGCACAGCTCAAACCTACTCAGGACCGTCTGTACCGTCAAAAAGCATTATTTGAAAAAGAGGCTGTCAGTCAGGAGGCTTTCCAGGAGGCAGAGGCCAATCTCTCAAAACTGGAAGCCGATATTGAAGAGGTTAAAGCGCGTCTGGCACAGACAGAACTACGCGCTCCATTCGATGGTATTATAGGTCTGCGTCAGGTAAGTGAAGGTGCATACGCATCACCTACCACAAATGTAGCTGTACTTACCAACACAAACAAATTGAAGATTGAATTCAATATTCCGGAACGTTACGCCGGTATTCTTAAAGAGGGCGCCGAATTGACATTTACCGTAGAAGGTGACAGCATTCAGCACAGTGCAGCAGTATATGCTACCAATTCAAGAGTTAATACCGATACCAGAACATTTACTGTTCGCGCCATATACGACAACAAAGATGGCAAACTGGTACCGGGACGTTATGTGGATGTAAGCTTGAATACCAGAGTGTTTGAAAATGCACTGGCAGTTCCAAGCGAAGCCATCATTTCAGAAATGGGTATAGACAAAGTATATCTATATAAAGGTGGTAAGGCAATGCCAGTAAACATAACCAAAGGATTGAGAACTGAATCTCATTCTCAGGTTTTGACAGGTCTGTCTGTTGGTGATACAGTTATTACCAGTGGTACTATGCAGTTACGCACAGGTACATCAGTAGTTTTGAAGAATAACTAAAATAATCTACAGCCGTGAATATATCTGAATTAAGCATTAAAAGACCTGTACTATCCACCGTACTTGTTCTTATTATAATACTATTCGGTGCAGTAGGATATGTATCGTTGGGTGTAAGAGAATATCCATCGGTAGATAATCCTATCATATCTGTTTCCTGCTCCTATCCCGGTGCAAATGCCGAAGTTATTGAGAATCAGATTACAGAACCGCTTGAACAGCAGATTAACGGTATTCCGGGCATTCGTTCACTTACCAGTGTAAGCCAGTATGGAAGTAGCCGTATCACAGTAGAATTTGAACTTTCTGTCGATTTGGAAACCGCTGCAAACGACGTGCGCGATAAGGTTTCGCGTGCTCAGCGTCAGTTGCCAAGAGACTGCGACCCTCCTACCGTTTCAAAAGCAGATGCCGATGCTTCACCTATATTAATGGTAGCACTGCAGAGCGACAAGCGTTCCTTGCTTGAACTTAGCGAAATAGCCGATTTGGTGGTTAAAGAGCAACTGCAAACCATTCAGGACGTTAGTAGTGTAAGTATATGGGGAGAAAAGCGTTACTGTATGCGTTTATGGTTAGACCCTGTCAAGATGTCGGGATACGGTATCACTCCAATGGACGTAAAGAATGCTCTGGATAAAGAAAATGTAGAATTGCCATCGGGAACTATTGAAGGTAACACCGTTGAACTTGAAATTCGTACATTGGGACAGATGCACACTATGGAAGAGTTCAACAATCTGGTTATCAAACATGATGGTGATCAGGTGGTCCGTTTTAGCGATATAGGTAATGCCGATTTGAGTCCACGCGACATAAAAAGCTACATGAAGATGAATGGTGTACCAATGGTCAGTGTGGTTGTTGTTCCACAGCCTGGTGCAAACCATATTGATATTGCCAACAGTGTATATGAACGTATGGAACGTATGGAGAAGGATTTGCCGGAAGACGTTAAATACGAATATGGTTTTGATAACACCAAATATATACGTGCAAGTATCAACGAAGTAAAAAAGACTCTGTTCGAGGCCTTCATATTGGTTATAGTAATCATCTTCTTATTCCTGCGTGACTGGCGTGTAACCCTTATTCCATGTTTGGTTATTCCGGTAGCCATTATCGGTTCATTCTTTGTAATGTTCCTTATGGGATTCAGTATCAACGTACTATCTATGCTTGCGGTGGTACTATCCGTGGGACTTGTGGTGGACGATGCTATTGTAATGACAGAGAACATCTATTTGCGTATAGAACGAGGTATGTCACCAAAACAGGCAGGTATTGAGGGTGCAAAAGAGATCTTCTTTGCCATTATTTCCACATCTATAACACTTATATCGGTATTTATCCCTATTGTGTTTATGGAGGGAACGACAGGACGCCTTTTCCGCGAATTCAGTTTTGTTATAGTAGGTGCAGTTATTATCTCAACCTTCACTGCTATAACATTCACTCCTATGATATCTACCAAGATTTTGGTAAAGAGAGAGAATAAAAATGCTTTTTATCGTGCCACAGAACCATGCTTTGAAGGTATGAACAGATTG
>CALEFD010000035.1 GCA_937876995.1 uncultured Bacteroidales bacterium
GCAAAGTATCTTTAGAAGATGTATCTTTTTTTGGTTACAAGTATTATGGTTTTCAGCTATACAATAACGGCAAGAGTACGGAAAACAGTGGTACCGGTCATTTAGAGATAAAAGAATCTACAATAGCAATAGCAGAAGGCCCTATGTTCTATGTAACCAATACCTTGGTAAATGTAGATTTGGAAGAGGTTAAATTTGGATTTGCAAAAGATGCTCCTTTGGCAGAAATTGTAGCAGGAGACTGGGGTGAAGCCGGAAAGAATGGAGGTAATTTGGTGCTTAATGCAGAAGAACAGCATTTGAAAGGCGATATAGTTGTAGATGCAATTAGCAGTGTGAAGTTTGATATGGGCAGTAAGGTTACTTACAAAGGTGCCATAAACCCAAATAAACAGGGTACAGCAGTGGTTGTAATGGATAAGACCAGTAAATGGACTCTTGCAGCAGATTCTTATCTTGAATCTATTCAGTTTGAAAAAACTGTAGAAAAAGGAATAAAACAGATAAACAGTAAAGGGTATAATATATACTATAATCCAAAAAATCCGGCTAATGCAGCATTAGCAGGTAAAACATACCCACTTAAAGGTGGTGGCTCTTTATTAACTTATTAATTTAATGCGTATTATGAAAAAGATGTTTCTTGTGGTTTTAGCTGTATTTGCAGCATTACCTACGTTTGCAGATGAGAAACCTATACAGGTTGGACAGTTGCCTGAAAAGGTAAAAAGTTTTGTTTCTACATATTTTGAAGGAACTACAATTGAGTATGCTCAGATTGAAAACAGAGCTTCGTTGGTACAATATGAGATAGTATTGTCAGATGGTTCAGAATTACAGTTTAACAAACAGGGTAAATGGACTGAGATTAAACGTAAGAAGATTGCTGTACCGGATGCTTTGATTCCGTCAAAGATCCAGACATACATCAACGTAACCTATCCTGATACTTTTATTAAAGAGGTAGAGCACGATGACAGATTGTATGAAATAATTTTGAGTAATGGATTTGAACTGACATTTAACAGTTCATTGAAATTGATTGATATTGACAAATAAAATGTTACAAAAGACAGGTTTAAAGTTCATATTATCACTATTGTTTGTCATTCTGCTTTATGCAGGTTGCACAGAAGTTGATCCTATAAATACCAAAAGGGATATAAAGCATACTATCATTGTATATATGGCAGCAGACAACAACCTTACAGGTTATGTTGCCGACAATATTGGTAAGATGCGTCTTGCAATGAACAATGAACTATCTAAAGAAAATACCATAGTAGTTTATGTAGATCAACTGAATAAGAAACCTTGTCTGTTGGAGATATACAATCAGAAGATAGATACTGTTCAGGTATATGATGAGATGAATTCAACAGACAGTGAGGTTTTTGAATCTATAATAGGAGAGGTGATAGATAAATATCCCTCTCCTTCGTATGGTCTCATTATGTGGTCACACGGCAGTGGGTGGCTGAATCAGGAATCACTCAGTTATATATCGTATAATATCTTTGGTGCACCATTAAGAGATGGAAGTGTAAGCCAAACATCAACAGTAAATAATCCTATATCGGATTGGATAAGAGATCCTTACAGAGAGATAGAGACCAAAGCTTTTGGCTACGAACAGAAAGAGGGCGCCACCTGGATGGAGCTATCTGATATGGCAGATGCACTGCCGGACAACCGTTTTGACTATATACTTTTTGACGCCTGTTCCATGGCTAACATAGAGGTTGCTTATGCTTTACGCAATAAATCGGACTATCTTATAGGTTCGGCATTGGAAATTCTGGCAGATGGTTTTCCATACGGAAATATTATTGAGCCTCTCTGTGAAGGAGAATATTCGTTGGTGTGCCAATTCTTTTATGATGAATACAATCAATACAGCGGAGCAGAACAGACAGCCGGTGTGGCATTGGTTAATAATGTAGAGATAGATAGTCTGGCAAACTGTTTTAGAAAGATAGTTACAGAATATGCCGATGCTCTTCCCAACGTAGATATATCTCAGGTGCAGAGATTAGACAGATACAACAGAACCGTATCTTTCGATATGCTGGATTATGTAATGGAGTTGATTCCGGAAGAAAATGAACTGCTTACAGAGTTTGCTGCTCAGTTTAAACGTGCAGTTCCATATAGCATATCCACCCCCAGATATCTGAATATCTTTGATGTGAATGTTTATAGTGGTTTAAGTATGTATGTACCATTATCGCAATACAAAACTGCAGTTACTCCATATTTTTTGCAGACAGAATGGAGTAGATTTACTAATTTTGGACAATAATTAACTAAATACTTATCAATTGCTAATCAAAAAAAACAATGAAAAAGATTACTTTATTATCGGTATGTCTTTTGGCATTATCAATGTCATCATGTAAACAAGATGGAATGTTACCAAGAGATTCTCGTGTTTCAAAACTATCTCAGTTCGATGCTCAGGCAGATGAGATTATTGATCAGATGACATTAGAAGAGAAGGTGGCTATGCTTCACGGTAAGCACATGTTTACATCGGAAGGTGTACCCAGACTTGGTATTGCCGATATGATTTATGCCGATGGACCATTTGCTATTCGCGAAGAGATGGAACCTCATTCCTGGAACTCGTTGCATCTTACAACAGATTCATCTACATTCTTCCCAACAGGTTCTGCACTTGCAGCTACATGGAGTCCTGAACTTGCATACCAGTATGGTAAAGGCATGGCAATTGAGGCAAGACTCCGTGGTAAGGATATGATTCTTGGTCCTGCTATCAATATTCAGCGTATTCCAACAGGTGGACGTACCTACGAATATTTCAGTGAAGATCCATTCTTAAGCGCACGTCTTTCAGTAGGTTATACACTTGGTGTGCAGGATAATGGTGTTGCAGTATGTCTTAAACACTATGCGCTAAACAATCAGGAGAATAACCGTGGTACTGTAAACGTAATTGCCAGTCCTCGTGCTATGCGTGAAATATATCTGCCTCCATTTGAAGCAGCTGTAGTAGAGGGCGATGCATACGGTGTTATGGCTGCATACAACAAAGTGAATGGTTATTGGTGTTCAGAAAATGATTTCCTTCAGAATCAGGTTCTTCGCAGAGACTGGGGTTTCAAGGGTATGATTATTTCTGACTGGGGTGGCACTCACAGTACTGTTGATGCCATAAACAATGGTCTTAATGTAGAGATGCCAAACCAGCAGTATTTGGGACAGGCACTGCTTGATTCTGTTAAGGCAGGAGCAGTATCGGAAGAGATAATTAACCAGCGTGTAAAGGAGATTTTGCGTGTTCGTTTTGCTATAGAACCAATACCTGCTGAAAAGGCAAATGTGGAACTTACCGCAAAACCAGAACAGGCACAGATTGCATACGATGTAGCTGCAAAATCTATAGTACTTCTTAAAAACGAAACAGGACTTCTTCCTATTGACTTTAACAAAGTGAAGAAGATTGCCGTAATAGGCGATAATGCAAACCGTAAGATGGCAAGCGGTGGAGTAGGTGCAGGTGCTAAGGCTCATCGCGAAATTACACCTATGGAGGGATTGCAGAACGTCATAGGCGATAGGGCAGAGATAGTATTTGCTCAAGGTTATACCATACCGGTACGTAATCGTTGGAGCAGACAGCCTGCACAGCAGGATAACAGTGCGCAGCTTAGAGAAGAGGCTGTAAAAGTGGCAAAAGATGCAGATTTAGTGCTCTTTATAGGAGGTAACAACCGTGAAATAGAGACAGAAGGAAGCGATAGAGCCAATATAATGTTACAGGGTGGTCAGGATGAACTTGTAAAGGCTCTTGCAGAGGCTAATCCAAATTTGGTAACAGTACTCGTTGCAGCAGCTCCTGTAGATTTGAATGTAGTAGAGGCGTACTCTCCAACAATAGTAGTATCATGGTTCAATGGTTCACAGGGTGGTAATGCATTGGCAGATGTATTGACTGGAAAAATATCTCCTTCAGGAAAACTGCCTTTCACATATCCTGTTAAACTGGAAGATTCTCCCGCATACGCAACAGGCAGCTATCCACAGACCGATGCTCCTATAGCAGAAGATATCTTTGTGGCTTTGGTGGGTGAAAAATCACAGGACGAACTTATGAATGGTTCATCAAACAGAACAACTGCTCTCTATGCAGAAGATTTGCTGGTAGGTTATCGTTGGTTTGACACCAAGAACGTTAGACCAATGTATCCGTTTGGTCATGGTCTTAGCTACACCACATTTGAATATTCAGATTTAAAGGCTACAAAAGAGAAGTATTCAGAAAAAGAGAATATAGAGGTATCATTTGTTCTGAAGAATTCAGGAAAGGTGGATGCCGATGAAGTAGTTCAGCTCTATGTGCATCGTCTGGATGCGACCGTAGAATGGCCTTACAAAGAGTTGAAGGCATTTGACAGAGTAACTGTAAAAGCAGGCGAAAGTGTAGAAGTAAATCTTTCAATTCCTGTAGAACAGCTTAAATACTGGAGTGAAGAAGAGTATGACTGGCAGCTTGAACATGGCAATATAGAACTGCTGCTTGGTTCATCATCGGCTGATATCCGATTGTCAACTAAAGTAGCTATCTAAAAGAAAATTCTTTAGGAATATCTGTATGAACTGCACTCCAAAGTTTTGTGTCTAACTTTTGGAGTGCAGTTTATGGGTGTGTCCTTTCTATTTATTAATATATGTACTACAAACCCCAATATTTAAGATCGAAGCTTGATTCTAAGCGGGCTTCGCGGGAATTATCCAGATCTTTAAACAGATCTATTCCCGATAAGGATTCAAGCATATCTATGCTTATGGCACATTTTTGCATATTGTCGTTTTCTGCCCTATTGTACATAATAAACGCAATACCCTGATCTTCTGACATAACTGCTTTAAAGAAAGCATCGGGAACAAGTACACTATTGCCTATTGAACCATATTCATTACCAAACAGCAAGGGGCCTGTTACCACCTGTACACTTCCAAACTTGTTAGCCCATCCGCGTACCTTCTCTTCAAGAGTGTTCCATTGTCCTGCGTTCAACGATTGGTTCTGCGGACAGCAATTGGTAAAGTAGAATGTCTCCTGCATTGCATCTTCGCTCCATTTGAAATCGGCTGCAGGAGCCATGTGTCCTCGAGACCATCCGGAGTTTCTATAGTCATCGTTTGCTGCCTGTTCTACATATAGATTTCTGTCCTGTTTGAAATTTTTTCCGTCACGAACAGCATTACCATCGGTTTCGGATGCTGTCAGTTCATACTTTACCCATAGTGGCAGTTTCCACTCTTCATGAAACATTAAATAGTATCCGCTGTATTCTACCAAGTGCAGACTGGCATTATCGGGAATCAGGTCATCATCATATATGGTGTAATCTATGCTATCTTCAGTTTGATAGTTATAGTTGTTACGCACATAGTAATCTACCAGAACACACAATCCTATAATGATAAATAATATAAGTTTTCGTTTAGTCTTCTTCTTCATCTTTATATTTGGTTATTTTACTGCAAAATTAATCTCTTATTTCCAGATATAAAAATAAAAGTCCGGCCAGCGAAATGTGACAATCAGCTTTGCTTAGTGAAATAATAAACTGCACTCGAAAGTGGAATGAAGATACTTATTTGTAGTAAATCTATAAAAACTATGAATTTGTTGCACGAATGATAATTTTATTAGTGCTTTTGAATTATCGTAACCATCGTTACGGTAATGAGCATTACGATAAAACATGTAGATAAAAATGCTCTCAATATAAAAGAACTATCAGGATACTTGAAAAATTTAAATGAAGAATATGGCTTGATAAGTAAGATGCAACCTGTTTACGAGAAGTCAAGCAACAAGAACGTGCATTATGCCATCAACGACCAGTTCCTAAAATTCTGGTTCCGATTCATCTACAAATATACGCACATCATCGAAGCTGGTGGTAATAATAAATTAAAAGCGATAGCAGAACGTGATTTTACAACAGTGAGCGGAAAGTCTCTTGAAAGCTACTTTAATGAAGTGCTGAAGAAATCGGGTGCATACACTCGACTTGGATATTGGCATGACCGAAAAGGCGAAAACGAGATTGATATTATTGCCGAAGACGAATTGGATAACAAGATTGAATTTATTGAGGTTAAGCGACAAGCTAAAAACTTTGACGAAAATGTTTTGAAAGCCAAATCTGAACTGTTCTTCAAAGTTGTCGGCACATTTAAAGGGTACGAAATTATTTATAGAGGAGTATCGATTGAAGATATGTAATCAAGATATTCGCTGGAGTTACTGTTTTGAAACGGTAAAGGTGTGGCGGTTGTTGGTAAATGAATAGCTTATGGTCAAATCATTGTTGTTGCAGACTGAATAGGCCAGGGCAAGTCCAAGACCCGTAGAGCCCTCTCTGCGTCCGTTGGGTTAGCGAAGGGACTATCTGTGAGGAGCGGAATAGCCTCAAACCACAAGAGTAGTAATAGGGTAAGTTTGCGGGCATAGCCACCCTGCCCAAGTGAGTAGTGGAAACTGAGGGACTATCTGTGAGGAGCGGAATAGCGCAGTGAAGTGAAGACCGTTAAAAACAGTTCTGCCCAAAACAGTAACAGGGTGTATTTGTGAGGCGTAGCCGCCCGCGGCTCGTGAGCGGGTACCTCGTAGGAACGTA
>CALEFD010000036.1 GCA_937876995.1 uncultured Bacteroidales bacterium
AATTTGGCTGCAGCTTCCGCCCTTAATCTTTGGTTACTACCGGATGAGTATTTGCTATTTATTTTAGTTAAATCTGCCGGAATATCAACTTTTTCCGGCAACATATTTCTAAGCTGCGTTGCATTATAGAGAATACCGGATGTATAGGTCTGTCGCATTACCGTTTTTAGAGTAAACGGAGTAACCTTAAGATTATAAGATTCCAGTTCCTTTTCAAGCAGAGCCGGACTGGAGTATTCGCCTACCGGTGGCAACTGCGCGGAATCGCCCAACAGCAGCAACGAACAACTTTTAGAAGAATAGACGTAAGTAATAAGATCGTCAAGTAATCTGCCCGTACCAAACATACTACCGGATAGCCCCTGATTTGATATCATAGAAGATTCATCCACTATAAAAAGAGTATCTTCATAGTTGTTGATATTTAGTTGAAACGATGTATTGTCAACTATAGATTTCTGCCTGTAAATCCTTTTATGAATAGTATAAGCCATAAAACCCGAATAGGTAGAAAAGACCTTTGCTGCTCTACCTGTAGGCGCCATAAGTATTACCTTTCTGCGCATCTGTTTCAGAGCTTTAACAAGCGTGGCAACCAATGTAGTTTTACCTGTACCGGCATAACCTTTAAGTAAAAAAACCTGCCGCTCTGCAGACATTGCCACAAAGTGAGACATTGCTTTTATCGCTTCCATTTGCTCTTCAGTAGGAGTAAACGGATACAAATTGACTATTTTATCGGTTATTTTCTCTGTAATCATCTATTTATGAGGCAAAAATTATTAAAATTCGTAGTGATATACGGATATTTGTTTTATTTTTGCGGGACGAAATTAATCAATTAATCATCATATAATGAAAAAAGTTATCAACATTCTTCTTGCACTTTGCGTAGTGGGATTGGGTTACATTTTCTATGGTAGCATAATGGGCCCTATCAAATTTGATCGCGAGAAAACTATCAGAGATACCGAAGTTATCAATAGACTTATCGATATCCGTTCAGCACAGGTTGAATATCATGCTCAGCACGGTGGTTACTATACTGATAGTTTTGATTCACTTATTGCGTTTGTAAAGACCGGTAAACTTCCTGTAGTAAACAAAGTTGGTGAATTGAATGATACCCAGCTTGAAAACGGTTGGACAGAAAGTAAAGTTCTTACCCTTTACAAGGAAGCTAAAGAGGCAAAAAACAGATATACTGCAAAGGCTAAATGGGATGAAGCTATTGAAGCAGGTTTTGTAACAAGAGATGAAGAAGGCAACATCAATTATCTATTCAGCCGTGATACTGTTTGGGTAAGCCTTTACGATTCTATCTACAAAGGCAGAATCAATCCGGATTCATTGCGTTATGTTCCTTTTGGAAATGGTGCAGAATTTGAGATGGAAGTTGGTCTTGATTCAACAAAATCAGGTTCATTCATGAGCTTGTTTGAAGCAAGAGTATTGTTTGACACATATTTGAAAGGCCTGAACGAACAGGAAATCATCAATTTGATTGACGAACGTGAACAGTTAGGTCGTTATCCGGGTATGAAAGTTGGTGACGCATTCAGCGGTAACAACAACGCAGGTAACTGGGAATAATACAGACAATAAAATAATGGAATCCACTTGCCTTATAGCGGGTGGATTCTTTTTATACACAAAACTATATGAGAGTAATAAGCGGAATATATAAACATCGTAGATTTGAAGTGCCAAGATCATTTAGTGCACGTCCTACTACCGATTTTGCAAAAGAGAATCTTTTCAATATTTTGACAAACAGATTAGATTTTGAAGATGCAACAGCATTAGATCTTTTTGCCGGCACAGGCAGCATAAGTTTGGAATTGGTTTCAAGAGGATGCAGCAAAGTTATTTCGGTAGAAAAAGATCAGGCACACTATGCATTTATAACCAAGGTAATGAACACAGTGGGTACCACATGCTGTTTGCCTATTAAAGGAGATGTATTCAAGTACATTGACCGCTGCAGTTCCAATTTTGATTTTATATTTGCCGACCCACCATATCAGTTAGAAAACATAGCAGAAATACCCAATCTGATATTTGAGAAAGGATTACTTAAAAGTGACGGTATATTTGTATTGGAGCACGGAGAAAGCAACAACTTTAGTGAACATCCTCACTTTAAAGAGATGAGAAGGTACGGATCTGTACACTTCTCATTCTTTGGATACTAACAAGAGAATTTATCCTCTGCCTCCACGTGGCATTCCGCCACCTCCCGGCATTCCACCACCACGTGGCATACCACCGCCGCCTTGCATACCACCGCGCGGCATTCCGCCTTGCATTTGTGGTCTCTGCTGTGGTTGTTGTCCGCGGTTACCTGATTCTCTTAATTCCTGACGCGCCTGTCTGTTACCAAACACATTCAGACGATAAATAAAGTGTACCATTACATAACTATTGATGTTATAGTTTCTGGTATCTGTTCTGCCTGTAGCAGATACATTTCGGTTCACATTCGATTCATCGTTCAGAATATCAAAATACTCTATACGCAGAGTTCCGGCATTACCACGGAAGAAACTCATTGAAGCTGATGCATTCCAAATAAGATCGTCACGATTATATGATGCATTATAACCTCTACGGCTGGACATATTTATATCGGTAGCAAGATGCACATTCTTCCATGGCAAAGTAGCATTCACACGACCACCATAGCTAAAGTTATATGTATCCATATTGCCATCTTTTCTAACACTATTCTCTGAATGGTTAAAATTGATATTACCATTAAGAGTAAATTCCAACCAATCATCGCGATAAGTCATAGAAGCTCTCTGACCACCCGATACAGTTTCTGTGGTACTAAGCACAGCAGCACCTCCTGTTCCGGCATTTTCGTTATAGTTACCAATACTACCTGTTCTCATATAGGCCTCCTGGTGACGGAACGATGCATTTGTACTGGTTGACATTCTATACTTAGTATTCTTAAATGTCTTCTGGTATGACACATTACCACTGGTATTCCAGTTTGTCCAGAAACCATCCATATTCATAGGTTGTGTAAGAGAGACGCCGGTTTCAGGATCGTAATCGGTTTTATTAGAGATACTACGCAATGTATTACTTACAGATGCATTTGCATTAAAAGTCTGTCTGGTCTCTTCTATATAGTTAGAGAACTCCAAACTGAGTGAATTATTCAGTGTAGGCAGCAATCCCGGATTACCTTTAGAGATATTCAGTGGGTTGCTATCGTCTGTAATATCCATCATCTGCTCCATACTTGGCTGACTGGTTCTGGAGTTCATATTGATTCTAAAACTCTTCTGTCTGGTCCAACGGTATCTGAAGCTTATACTTGGAGTATAGTTCACTACTACGCGAGAAGTATCGCCTATTTCGTAACCCATATACTTGAAGTTATCCATACCTGTATATTGAGGCAGCACATTCAATCCCATCTGGAAATTCACCTTCTCTGTATTTCTACGCAAATTCAACGAGATAGTGTGATTACGCGTTACATTGGTTGCCTGACGGCTCAATTCACCATTCAGATACTGTTGCAAATCTGATGGAACATACCAATGTTCGTCCCAGAACTCATAATCTCCCGCAACAGGAAGCACGTATGTCTGACGATTTGTTTCACGTTTTGAAGCCTGAATCTGATAACTCAAACTAATACTTGTTCTACCTGAATCAAAAGGTTCGGTCCACATAATACGTCCGGACATATTTCTGTTATCGGTTGGGTTCAGATTATAACGGTTCATAACAGTATCTCTGTCGTGACGCTGATAGTATTTCTGTTTTGTAGCAGAACGACTAATGCTTTCACCGCCATTCTTTGAGAAAGACATATCAATAGAGAGGTTTCTGCCGTTACTGTTACGTTCTTTATTAAAACGTTTGCTTATCTGGAAATTACCGCTTAACTGATTACTGTTATTATCATTGCTGCTTGCGCTTGTTTGTGAATTCACACCTATAGAATCTAACAACTCTGTAGGCAGATTCATATATTCATCAAGAACATCGCGCATACTGGTTGCTATATATGGATCTGTATTGAAAGTCACAGAACGGCTGTTAGAAGAACTATTACTTCTGCTAACAGAGAAACTTGGACGGAACACAATGGTAAGAGAAGTATCAGGACGCCACTCTAAACGACCATCGCCACTTACACTATTACTTCCGTTACCACTCCTTGAATCGTTATTTCTAAATGACGATGCAGTATATTCTGTAGTAAATGTTTCCGATTCCGATTCACTGAGCGAACGCGACGAAGAACCATTCCAACGGATATTACCACCCACCACTAATGGGAATTCGTTTCTACGGCGAGGATATGGTTCACCAATGTTTTTAGAGAAGTTCACACCCAACTGAGTATTCTTATTAACACCGCCACCACGACCGGAGTTATTTGTGTTGGCATTCATTGAGAACTGCGTATTTGCCTGGAAACGGTTCAGCGTTACTCTACCGGAATAGAGAGCCTTCAACCATTCACTGAAATCATTTTCACCCACCGGATAGCCCACTGCTGCATCGTAGTTGCTTAACCATCCCTTGTGCATATTCTTCTTTACGCGCAAATCAAGTACTGTCTCTTCTTCACCATCTTCCACACCTGTAATTCTGGTAAAATCACTCTTTCTTCTATAAGTTTTAATTCTGTCTATAATGTTTACAGGAATATTCTTCATAGCCATATTCTGATCGTTACCAAAATACTCCTGACCATCAACCAATATTCTTGTAACAGGCTGACCATTGACTGTTATTGCACCATTTTCATCTATCTCCACACCCGGCAGACGCTTTACAAGGTCTTCCAGAACAGAACCATCCGGCACTTTAAAAGCATCTACATTATACATAAGAGTATCGTCAACCATCTGTGTAGGTGGCAGTGCATCCTGAATAACAGCTTCTCCCAACATAATGGCATCGTCCTGCATTTTAACTACTCCCAATGGCTTTTCTCTGTCGTCTTTTACTATTTCCAGATTCAAATCCTGAGTCTTATAGCCAATAAATGACATTCTGAGATAGTATTTTCCCACATTGAGTTTTTTAATACTGAACCAACCGCCATCGTCGGTGGTAACGCCATAAACAAAGTTGGAATCGGGTAAAGAATATAGCTGTACCGCAACCTGAGACATAACTTCGTCGGTTGTGTAATCTATTGTCTTACCGGATATATTTGCTTTACCGGTTAGTCGCTGCTGTTTCTCTACTTTATTATTGTTATTCTGTGCCGATATACCTGACACAACAAGAAATAAAAGGGCTAGTAATTGTAATCGTTTTCTCATATAAATTGTTTTGCCATTTTTTGACTCATTAACACGCCAATGGTTTAATTAAAAAACACCTTATTTATATGATTTATACACTTTATACAAGAGATAATGCAGATTATGGTAGAAAATCATTAGTTTTACACTATGAAATGTCAGGAAATATTAGGCAAAGCTATTGTTTCTGTTGCAGCAGAATACAACATAGACCATTCACTGCAGGAGGCTTGTGATTGGGGAAGACTGATAGAGTTATATCTGTCACATATTATCTTCAATACTCCTACCGCAGCCATACGCAACTGGCAGTACCATCTAAAAAATCTATATGGAGAGACCAAGATAGAGTGTAAATGGTATCCTAAAATCTGGGCACTTGTTTCTAATAACATTCAGCATAACTGTTATTTAGAACTGCCAAATTCAGAAAATGTTTATACCGTCCAAACTATCAACAAAGAAGCACTTATTGAAGCATTTGATTTTTGCAGAGAAGGTTTTTAAGAAAAACTCTTGCATCTTTGTTTACAATTATATAATTTTGAAATTATAAAGATAACCGTAAATGCATTGAATTATGAAAAAGTTTATGTTAACCTGTGCCACATTACTGCTGGCAATAGTTGCGCAAGCACAATTCTTTGGATTTCCTCAGACAGAGCGTAGAATCAAGCTCTACAGCGAACCAATAGTAGGTTTAAACGACCTTTTTGTTGGAGACGAGGGTTTTGTTACATTTGAACTCATAAACGATAGTCATCTAACATACGACGGTCCTATCTACCTGCGTATATTTGAACGTGGCGTCAGCCATCAGGTATTGGCATGCCCCAAAATCAAGATGAAACCCGGTCGCATATATAGAATAACCGCCACCTTCCCTACAGATAGATTGGCCCCATTTGTAAGGTATGCTATCAGTTTTGAATATATAGAAGACCATCAGATAGTACCAATTGCCAATTTTGAAGGCAGACGCCCTGAAAACTTTATATTGAGAGCTGCTATCATTAACCGTCCACCGGTAAAAGCGCCTCACAAACAAAAAGTGATATCCATTCCAAAGGAGAAGTATCGCCCTATACCAAGAGAGATAGAAGATCCGGTAAGAAGAAGAGATGACAGATACAACTATCACTACAGAACAAATCCTCCACGTAGCAACAACAGGCCTCAACCGGCTCCAAACAATAATCGTCCTACGGAACGTAACAACAGCGACGCAAGTCGTTCCGGCAACAGACTATAAGAGACAAAAAGTTACCGTTTTCTTGGTGCATAAACCAAAAAACGGTAACTTTGCACCCGCTTAACAGCACGGGATGTAGCTCAGCCCGGTTAGAGTACGCGTCTGGGGGGCGTGTGGTCGCTG
>CALEFD010000037.1 GCA_937876995.1 uncultured Bacteroidales bacterium
CCTGTTTTGGAATACTTCTTACCTGTGCAGATGTGTCACATGAGAGTTACAGAAAAATATCGCGTTTGGCACGATGCTTGCCATATGGACGATGCTGCTATGGCTCCGGCTTTCAACCATATAGATGGATATGACCAGAAACCGGGTCTTTCAAAGTTTGAAGCCGGCGAAATAGTAGAAGGTGTAAATATTGGTGGCTGGCACGATGCCGGTGACTTTGACTTACGTATAGAATCCCAGTCGGGTGAATGTTATATTCTGGCTATGGCTTACGAAGCATTTAAACCGGAACTGGATGTGACATCTATCAACCAGGAGACAAGAGTCTGCGAAATTCATCAGCCTGATGGTAAGAATGATTTATTGCAACAGGTGGAACATGGCGCACTAAGTATTGTTAATAGTTATATGGCTTTGGGCAGACTTTACAGAGGTATTATCTGTAGAGATTTAAGACAATATGTTCATCTGGGCGATGCAGCTTCAATGACAGATGGTATTATAGGTAATGATGATGACCGCTGGATATTTACAGAAAACAATCCCGGACGTGAAATGTCAACGGCTACAAATCTTGCAGCAACTGCACGTGTTTTGCGTGGCTTTAATGATACATTAAGCGCTCACTGTCTGAATATAGCTGAAACAATATATGCCACTGCAGGCGAAAGAGTAAATAAGACTCATGCTGCAGCTGAACTCTATCTGGCTACAGAAAAAGAGGAGTATATGAATTATCTGTTAGAGAACCAGGAGAGTATTATCAAGGGTATTTCGGGTAATGCTTGGTATCTTGCAAGAATAGAGAAGAAATTTGCTGAAATGAAGAATAGAAAAGCCAAGGCTTGGAGTAAGGCATTTATGGAAGCAGTGCCATCTATAAAGGAAGGTTTGGCTAAACAGATTGCAGAAACTCCATACGGAGTGCCATATTCACCTGCAGTATGGGGCGAAGGTTGGGATATTCAGAGTTTTGGATATCGTCACTATTTCCTGGCTTCAGCTTATCCTGAAATATTCAGTCCTGAACCTGTAGCTAATGCTTTGAACTTTGTACTTGGGGCTCATCCTGGAACAAATCAGGCATCGTATGCATCGGGTGTAGGCGCAACATCGGCAACAGTAGGCTATGGTTTGCACCGTGCGGACTGGAGCTATATTCCGGGTGTTATTTCTGGAACAGGTCTTATTCGTCCTGACTTCCCTGAACTGCTTACATTCCCATTCTTGTGGCAGCAGACAGAATATGTTTTAGGCGGTGGTTCTTCCCACTATATGTTTATTGTGTTGGCAACAGACCAACTTTACAATAAGTAACTTGAATATTAATTGTTTGAAAAAATATTAAATAACAGAGGTTTTCTTTTTAACTTATGCTT
>CALEFD010000038.1 GCA_937876995.1 uncultured Bacteroidales bacterium
AATGGCCATGGACAGGTAGAACTGTTCCTTGGCTTCCAGGGCGGTAGGATACAGCACGGTGCTGAAAGTCAGGTTCTTTCCGCATTCCGATTCCCAAGTGTTGCCTCTTTGCCCTCTTCCGGCTGTCTGAAATTCTGCGGTGGCAAGTTCCATATTGAAACTTGCATCGCCTCCATTCAATTCTTTGAGATAACTGTTTGTAGAATGAACGGTCTGTAACTTATGTCGTTTTACTCTATATTCCTTCATCTTTACCACATTGGAGCAAAAAAGGCATCTTCTAAATGTTTAATTTCATTCTGTCCATCTTTACTTATAACAACGGTTATTACATCAAAACGGACTGTTGCATCTATCTGTTTGCATTTTAAGTATGCATCGGCTGCAAGTACTATACGCCGTATCTTTCTATTATCGACAGCATCTTCGGGATTACCAAAATCACTGTTTCTGCGCGTTTTCACCTCTATTATCACCAATACATCATCTTTTATAGCGACTATGTCCAATTCTTTATGTCCACTGCGCCAATTTCTATCTTTAATGCAGTAGCCTTTGTGCATCAAATATTTACAGGCTATTGATTCACCGGCTATTCCCAACAAGTTATGTTTTGCCATAGATTTAGGTTTTTACTGTGCGAAATTAGTGAAACGCTGTTGAAAAACGAAGAATTTAAACAAAATGTAATATCTTCGCTACCGATTATGAAAAAAGAAGTTGTAAGAAACAGAAGGATTACCTGTCTAATAAGCGAAGAAGAGGAGCGTATCATTGACCATTATCTGCAAAAATACAAGATAACAAATAAAAGCAGATGGATGCGCGAAACTATTCTTGCGTTTATAATGAAGAATTTAGAGCAGGACTATCCTACCCTGTTTACAGAACAGGATATGAGAAGATAAATATGGAGCAAGACGTCAAGTATATGAAGATGGCTTTGGAAGAAGCGCATCTGGCTGCTCAGAAGGGTGAGATTCCGGTGGGTGCTGTTATAGTATGTGGCAATAGGGTAATAGCACGTACCCACAATCTGACCGAAACACTTACAGATGTTACTGCCCACGCCGAAATGCAGGCTATCACTGCAGCAGCGAACTATCTGGGTGGCAAATATCTTGATGGTTGTACTCTATATGTCACATTAGAACCTTGCCCCATGTGTGCCGGTGCTATTGGATGGGCGCAATTATCCCGATTGGTCTATGGTGCTTCGGACGAAAAGAGAGGATATACAAAGTTTGCTCCTAAGGTTTTACACCCAAAAGCATCTGTCACTTACGGGATTATGGCCGACGAATGTGCAGAACTAATGAAGGATTTCTTCAAGAACAGACGTTGACTATATATTTGAACGATATTTTCCCTCTTCGTTATCTTCAAGCATACTGAGATAGCTTGCGTAACGGGATATATTGATTTCTCC
>CALEFD010000039.1 GCA_937876995.1 uncultured Bacteroidales bacterium
GTACCACCGAAGCTTTTGAACCTGACATTTTCAGTGTAAGACGCATTAAAGTAGCCCCAGTAGTTACTCTTTTGGGGTTCGTCTTTATTATTGCAGCTATTATGTTCAAATCTAAGGATAACACCAAAACGAAAGAATAGCATTTATGAATTGGATTGAATCATTAATATTGGGCTTACTGCAAGGTTTAACAGAATACCTACCCATAAGCAGTAGCGGTCATTTAACTATTGCATCCAGCCTGTTTGGAATAGAGGGAGAGCAGAATCTGGCATTCACCATATTGGTACATGTTGCAACAGTTCTAAGTACATTGGTTATACTATGGAAAGAGATTGTATGGGTATTAAAAGACCTGTTTACAAAGCAAAAATGGAATAGCTACAGTTCACTTAATCAGGGAAGCAAGTATGCAATTAACATTATTATCTCCATGATTCCTATTGGCATTGTAGGCGTTTTCTTCAAAGACGATATAGAAGCCATATTTGGAGCAGGTACCACTGTGGTAGGAATAATGTTACTCATAACATCGGCTCTGCTTATATTCTCCTATTATGCCAAACCAAGACAGAGAGAGGAGATTTCATTGGGACACGCTTTCATTATAGGTCTGGCTCAGGCTGTTGCCGTTCTTCCGGGTCTGTCACGTTCAGGCACAACCATAGCTACAGGAATCTTACTGGGTAACAAGAAAGAGAATCTGGCACAGTTTTCATTCCTGATGGTTATTCCACCTATTTTGGGAGAAGCACTGCTTGATATAAAGGATGTCATTGAATCGGCTACCACCACCGGCGCAACAGGCGAAGCAACATCATTTGGAGTTTTGATGATAGGTTTCCTTGCTGCATTTTTGGCCGGATGCGCAGCTTGTAAATGGATGATATCTATAGTACGCAAAGGTAAACTTGTATATTTTGGCATTTATTGCGCAGTTGCAGGTATCCTTACATTGTTGTTCCTATAAAAACCAAGTAATGGATTTTAAGCAAGGAAAGATACTTAGTTTTGACAAACCATACGGTTGGAGTTCCTTTGCAGTGGTAAACAAAGTGCGTTACCATCTGTGTAAAAAGTTGGGGGTAAAAAAACTGAAAGTAGGGCATGCAGGTACTTTGGATCCACTGGCCACAGGTGTGTTGGTAATATGTACCGGCAAGGCAACCAAACGCATAGAGGAGTTTCAGTACAACACAAAAGAGTATGTAGCAACCATTCAGTTGGGAGCTACCACTCCATCGTTCGATTTGGAAAAGCCTATAGATGCCACCTACCCTACGGAACATATCACCAAAGAATTGGTAGAAGATGTTCTGAAACGGTTCATTGGAACTATAGAACAGATACCTCCACAGTTTTCTGCCTGCAAAATAGATGGTAAAAGGGCTTACGAAATGGCCCGAGTAGGCAAAGATGTGGAGCTGAAACCAAAAACTTTGGTCATAGATGAAATAGAACTTCTGGAGTGCAACCTGCCACAAATTACTATTCGTGTAGTATGCAGCAAAGGCACATACATACGCGCACTGGCACGCGATATTGGCATAGCACTTGAAAGCGGAGCCCACCTGACAGCATTAAGACGCACATACGTTGGCAACTTTAAAGTAGAGGATGCAATGCAGGTGGAGGATTTTGAAGAGTGGCTGTCAAAACAGACAATTGATACAGAAAATGAGTAATAAACTAAATAAAACGAGATGAAATTATCACAATTCAAATTTAAACTTACCGAGGAAAAGATTGCAAAGTTTCCTGCAGAAAATCGTGACGAATCAAAATTGATGGTTGTTCACAAACAGAGTGGCGAAATAGAGCACATACTGTTTAAGGATATCCTGAAATATTTCGATGAAAACGATGTATTTGTATTCAATGACACAAAGGTATTCCCCGCCAGAATGTATGGCAACAAGGAGAAGACCGGTGCTTGCATTGAGGTTTTCCTGTTAAGAGAATTGAGAGAAGAGAATCTGCTATGGGATGTACAGGTAGATCCTGCACGTAAAATCCGCATAGGCAACAAACTGTACTTTGGCGAAGACAATTCAATGGTTGCCGAAGTTATAGACAACACAACATCGCGCGGCAGAGTGCTTCGTTTCCTCTATGATGGTCCGCACGATGAATTCAAGCGCGCACTTTATGCACTGGGCGAAGCTCCTATACCAACCTATTTGAACAGAAAGGTCGATGAAAACGATGAAGCCCGCTTCCAGACTCTGTTCGCAAAGAACGAAGGTGCTGTAACTGCACCGACAGCCGGACTACATTTTAGCCGCGAACTGTTAAAAAGAATGGAGATTAAAGGTATAGAACCTGCCTACATAACCATGCACTGCGGTTTAGGTAATTTCCGCGAAATAGATGTGGAAGATCTTACCAAACACAAGATGGAATCGGAACAGATGTCTGTTACTGAAGAGGCAACAGAGATAGTAAACAAAGCCAAAATGGGAAAGAAACATATCTGCGCCGTAGGTACAACAGCAATGCGTGCATTGGAAACCGTAGTAGGTACTGATGGACTTATAAAACCATTCGAAGGCTGGACCAACAAGTTCATATTCCCACCATACAACTTTACTGTTGCCGACAGTATGATAAGTAATTTCCAACTGCCTGAATCGACACAGCTTATGATGACCTGTGCTTATGGTGGTTATGAACTTATTATGGACGCTTATAACATGGCATTGAAAAACGACTACCGTTTTGGTTGTTATGGCGATGCAATGCTTATTATAGATTAAAAACAGACTATGGCTGCACTATACCTGTCATTGGGAGCCAATCAAGGAGACCGAAAAAAGGCACTTGAAACAGCTGCGGAATATATTTCGGAGCGGATTGGCAGGATAGTTCAGGCATCGGCTGTTTATGAAACAGAGCCGTGGGGTTTTGATAGCAACAATCTGTTTTTGAATCAGGTTTTATGTATAGACACTACTCTTAAAGCAGTGGATATTCTTAACCTTACACAGCAGATTGAGATACAGATGGGCAGAACAACCAAAAGCAGTAATGGCGTTTATAGCGACAGAGTTATAGACATAGATATTCTGCTTTATGGTGACATCTGTATGCAGACAGAGAGACTAACCATACCCCATCCGCTGATGCAAAAAAGAAGGTTTGTATTGGAACCATTGGCAGAAATTGCTGCCCATACGGTACATCCTGTAAGTGGAAAGACTATAAAAGAACTGTTGGAACAGACAGATTAAAATATGGCTGACAACTACTTAGAGAATCATTACGAAGAGTATCTCAAACGCAAAGCCGATTGGGAGAAGAGTAAAAAGTTTGGAATATTAAAGAACGGAAAGAAAGACAAAAATCTTTCCAAATAAATGTTGATTATGGATAACAGAGTATTGGTAATAGGACCAAATTATTTCAACTATCTAAAGGCATCGGCATCGGCATTTGAACGATGCGGTTACACCGTTGTTACCGATGCATACGATACTCCTGTGCATCCATACACCACCATTATGAAGTGGCGTTATAAGTTCTGTAACAGAGAAAAACTACAAAGACAGAGTATAGAGAACTATAATCGCCATCTTACAGAGCTGTTCAACAAGGTTCAGCCTGAGATAGTATTCATAATGAATGGTGAGATTATACTGCCATCCACACTCGATTACTTTAGAAGGATTTCAAAAGTAGCTGTTTGGTTATACGACAGTTTAGATAAACTACCGGGATCAAAAAACCATATAGACCACGTAGATGCAATGTGTTGCTTTGAACAAGAAGATGTAAGCTACTACACCAAACAGGGTAAGTTTGCCTATTTTCTGCCTCAAGCCTGCGACACAGACACATATCATCCTCTAAACGTAGAGAAGGATATTGACATATCTTTTGTGGGGCATATCTTCTACTCACCAAAGAGGAAAGAGACTCTGAATGCTGTGATAGAGGAGTTCCCGGAGTGCAAAATTGTGGTATATGGACTCTATCAGCCCTGGTTTAAAGGTTTCTGGAAATGGCTGACACGCAAACACAAAGATGTCTATAAGAACTGTATGATTTCTGCCGACAGGGTAAACGAACTGTATAATAGCTCAAAAGTGGTGCTGAATATACATCAGGAATCGCAAAAACAGGGTGCAAACCCACGAACTTTTGAAATTATTGGCAGCGGAGCATATCAGGTCTGTGATTCCAATCCATACATAGAAGAGTTATTTACAGATGGTGAAATAGGTGTTTATCATAACTTTGACGAACTATTTAGTCTTATTCGCAAAGGACTTACCACCAATAAGAGCGACACCATAACCAAAGCAAGAGAATATGTACTTGCAAACCACTCTTTTGACCGCCGAATAGAAAAGGTTATAGAGTGGCTTTACAGTGAAAACAAAAACAGTTAAACTATATGAAGAAAGTATTTTACATTATGATGACAATGTCATTGGCAGCTGCAATGACCGGCTGCGGAGAGAAACAGGAAAAGTTCAATTATCTGCTTGATGAATTTGCAGATTTAAAGATTATGCGTTACCAGATTCCGGGTTGGGACGAACTCTCTCTGCAACAGAAAGAGTACGCATATCATCTTGCAGAAGCCGCAAAATGGGGACGCGATATTATTTGGGACCAGAACAGCGAACATAATATTGAACTGCGTCACACCATAGAGAACATTCTTGAAAACTATGAAGGCGATAAGAGTAGCGATGAATATCAGAAGTTTCTGGTTTACGCAAAAAGAGTATTCTTTGCAAACGGCATACATCACCACTATGCAGAAGACAAGTTCTTCCCTGAATGTTCACAAGAGTACTTCAAGTCTTTGATGCAGGCTGTAGGCGATGCCGATAAGTGCGAACTTCTTATTCCTTACATCTATAACAAAAACAGCTATAAGCAGAGACGTGCAAATGCTACCACCGGCGATATTGTAGTAGAATCAAGTGTAAACTACTACGATGGTGTAAATCGTGAAGAGGTGGAAGCCTATTACGCATCAATTTTTGAAAAGGATAACGAAACACCTATATCATACGGTCTGAACACAAAGGTTGTAAAAGATGAAAACGGTAATGTTAAAGAGCTGGCTTGGTACAAAGGCGGTATTTATGGAAATGCCATTGCCAAAATATGCGAAGAACTTGCAGCAGCAGCTAAAGTTGCCGAAAACGATATTCAGAAACGCGCTTTGAATCTACTTATTAAATATTATGAGACTGGCGATTTGAAACTATGGGATGAATTCAACATAGAATGGGTAAAAGATACACTTGGAACTGTTGATTTCATAAACGGTTTTGTAGAAGATTACAACGATCCATTAGGCAGAAAAGGTGCTTGGGAAGGTTATGTACATATTAAGGACCATGCAGCTTCTGTTCGTACAGAAGTTCTCAGTGCAAACGCACAGTGGTTTGAAGACAATTCACCGGTAGATCCACGTTTCAAGAAGAAAGAGTGTAAAGGTGTATCAGCAAAGGTTGTAAACGCTATCTGTCTGGCAGGCGACGCATATCCATCGACAGCCATTGGTATTAACCTTCCAAATGCAGACTGGATTCGCAAAATGTATGGTAGCAAATCTGTAACTATTGCAAATATCACAAAGGCATACGATTTGGCTGCCGAAGAATCGCCAATGAATACTCTTGATGAATTTGCATACGACGAAGCAGAAAAAGAGATGGCTCGTAAATGGGGATCATTCACAAGCGAAATTCACACCGACCTGCACGAATGTTTGGGACATGGTTCAGGACAGTTGCTGCCGGGTGTTTCCACTACAGCAATGGGCGAATACGCTTCTACCCTTGAAGAGGCACGCGCCGACCTGTTTGGTCTGTACTACACAGCCGACCCAAAGATGCAGGAACTGGGTATTATTCCGGATAAAGATGCATATAAAGCAGAATATGCAAGCTATATACGTAACGGTTTGATGGTTCAATTTAACCGCATAGAACTGGGTAAACCTAACACCGAAGCCCACATGCAGAACCGTAAACTTATAGCAGAATGGTGCTACGAAAAGGGTAAAAAAGATAACGTGATTGAAAAGAAGGTTCGCGATGGCAAAACCTATTTTGTAATTAATGACTACGTTAAACTGCGTGGTTTGTTTGCAGAACTGCTTGCAGAAATTCAGCGCATCAAATCAGAAGGTGACTACGAAGCAGGTAAGAATTTGGTAGAAACCTACGCTGTAAACATAGACCAAAATATACATAAAGAGGTTCTGGAACGTTACAAAGCTTTGAACCTGAAACCTTACGGTGGCTTTATCAACCCAGATATTGTTCCTGTTGTAGAAGATGGTAAAGTAGTAGATTATCAGGTGGTTTATAACGATGACTACCTGAAACAGATGCTCTACTACGGTAAAAAATACAGCACACTGAATTAATCTGTGCTTTCATATATATAATAAGGAGTAAAACTTTTATACTTAGTAACGACGCTAAAACAGCGTACCTTTGCACTATTATGTCATATCTATTTACATCAGAATCGGTGTCGGAAGGACACCCTGACAAGGTAGCGGATCAGATTTCAGACGCTATACTTGATAGAATTTTAGCCTTTGATAAAGATTCAAAGGTAGCTTGTGAAACATTGGTAACCACAGGACAGGTAGTAATAGCCGGTGAAATAAAATCGAAGGCGTATGTAGATCTACAGGAGACAGCCAGAAATGTTATAAACCGAATAGGATATACCAAAGGCGAATATATGTTTGACGGTAATTCATGCGGAGTACTCTCTGCCATACACGAACAGAGCGCAGATATTAACCGTGGTGTAGAGAGAGAAGATCCTATAGATCAGGGTGCAGGCGACCAGGGAATGATGTTCGGTTACGCAACCAATGAAACCGACAACTATATGCCACTGCCACTCCATTTGGCGCATACCATATTAAGAGTATTGGCAGATATACGTCGCGAAGGAACATACATGACCTATCTGCGTCCCGATTCAAAGAGCCAGGTAACTATTGAATATAACGATAACGGCACACCTGAAAGAATAGATACCATTGTAGTAAGTACTCAGCACGACGACTTTATACAGCCTGCCAACGACAGCAGAGAGGCTGCACTTAAAGCAGACGAAGAGATGCTTGCCATAATTCGTAAAGATGTGGTAGAGATTCTTATGCCACGTGTTATAGAGGAGATAGGAAATGCAGAGATAGCAAAACTGTTTAATTCCGATATAACATACCACGTTAATCCTACAGGTAAATTTGTGATAGGCGGCCCACACGGCGATACAGGTTTAACCGGCAGAAAGATTATTGTAGATACATACGGTGGTAAAGGTGCTCACGGAGGTGGTGCATTTAGCGGTAAAGACCCATCTAAGGTAGATAGAAGCGCTGCATACGCTGCACGTCATATAGCTAAAAACATGGTAGCTGCAGGTGTTGCAGACGAAATGTTGGTTCAGATTTCATACGCCATAGGTGTAGCCAAACCTATCAACATATTTGTAAATACCTACGGACGTTCACATGTTAATATGAGCGATGGCGAAATAGCCAAAAAGATAGATAAGCTTTTCGATTTAAGACCAAAAGCTATTGAAGAGCGTCTTAAACTACGTAATCCTATATATAGTGAAACAGCTGCATACGGACACATGGGACAGAACTGTCGCATAGTACACAAAAAGTTTGTAAGCAAGTATCAGCCATCTGTAGAGATGGACGTTGAACTGTTCACTTGGGAAAAATTAGACTATGTTCAGACTATAAAAGAGGAATTCGGATTGTAAAAATCTTAATAAGCAAGATATTTTAAGTTGATAATTTAGCAACTTAATTTGTTAATTAGAAAATCAGGCAAAATTTATTTATTTGCTTGATTTTCTTTTTATTACACCTATTTTACACCTATTCTAATTGTTAATTCAAATGTTAATTTAAGATAAACACATCACTTTCACACTTAACCTTTTGCCATTTCTGCACTCTTAATTACGAACGCCGCAAGAAACGGGGTTCAAAACAAAAAAAAGAATGTATAACAAATAAAACAATAGAACAATGAAAAAGTTTTTGATCGCAGCTGCCGCAGCAGCAATGTTTGTAACAACAAGTGTTAATGCAGAAAATGTAAATAACAACAAAAACAACGCAACAGTAATGGACGTTGTAGCAGAATTGAATCAGGATGACGCAATCAAATTCATCCCAATGTATCAGAAATTACTGTCAGAAATTGAAAGCATAAGCAAATCTGAAAAGATGGACGACAGCAAAAAAAGTGCTAAAATTGACAACTTGAAAGAAGAATATACATTAAAATTCAGCGAAGTTTTATTAACCGAACAGAACGATGTTGCCATAAATACCATTCCGTTCGAATATATAAACAACCGTATAACAAAATAGTTTTTTTCTCATATAATTTGGTTAGTTGATTGTTAGTGAATACACTATGAACTGAAGACGGCCGGAAGTGATTCCCGCCGTTTTTCTTTTTGCATTTTGGAGAATAGAGAATAATGTGTACTTTTACACCCAATTATTTGCAGTAAATGCAACATTTACTAACTAAAAAATTTATAAAACAATGAAAATGACTCTTGTTGATTTATTCGAACAGTCTGTAAAACAGTTTCCTAACAACACCTTTTTGTTAGAAAAAACAGACAAAGTATTTGAACCAACAACATATATAGAGGTAAAAAATAAGGTCTATCAATTAGGTGCCGGACTCCAAGCATTGGGAGTAAAGAAAGGAGAAACCATGGCACTCCTTTCAGAAGGCAGAAACATGTGGGTTATAGGTGAACTCTCTATGTTCTACGCAGGTGCCATAAACGTACCCCTGTCCATTAAACTTGAAGAGAGCAACGACCTGCTTTTCCGTTTGAAACATGCCGATGTTCAGTACATAATGGTATCTAAACAACAGCTAAAAAAGATTAGACTCATAAAAGACCAACTTCCGCTTCTAAAAACCATTATTGTATTTGACAAAATAGACAACTACGAAGAGAAAGAGATATATGTAGGCGATGTAATGGATAATGGTAAACAGTTCCTTGCCGACCACACATTAGAAGAATTTCTTACTGTGGCAAATTCCATTCAGAACGACGATTATGCAACCATCACCTACACATCAGGCACAACTGCCGACCCTAAAGGAGTTATTCTTACACATAGAAACTACACTGCCAACGTAGAACAGGCATTGACATTGGTTTATATTGACCAGACATGGCGTACACTTATCATATTGCCTTTAGACCACTGTTTTGCACACGTAGTAGGTTTCTATATTATGATGTCAAAAGGCGCTACAGCAGCAACCGTTCAGGTGGGCAGAACCCCAATGGAGACACTTAAAAACATTCCACTGAACATCAGAGAAGTTAAACCAAACTTTATTTTAAGCGTACCTTCACTGGCAAAAACATTTAGAAAGAACATAGAACAGGGTATTCGTGCCAAGGGCGAAAAGACCGTAAAACTGTTCAATTTTGCACTAAAAACCGCACAAAAATATTATGGTGACAATAACACCGAATCAAAAGGAATGCGCATATTCCTAAAACCACTTGTTGCGCTGTTCGACAAGATTCTGTTCTCTAAAGTAAGAGAGAATTTTGGTGGCCAGTTAAGATTCTTTATAGGCGGTGGTGCACTTCTGGACAAAGAGATGCAGCAGTTCTACATGGCAATAGGTATGCCTATGTTCCAAGGTTACGGATTGAGCGAAGCAACCCCTGTTATATCATCAAACGGACCTGATTTGTACAAATTAGGTTCAAGCGGAAAACTGGTAAAACCTATTGAACTTAAGATATGTGACCCTGACGGCAATGAACTTCCTACCGGCGAACAGGGCGAAATAGTTGTAAAGGGTGAAAACGTAATGGCAGGATATTGGAAGAATCCGGAATCGACTGCCGATACAGTTCGAGACGGCTATCTATACACCGGCGATTTAGGTTATATGGGAAAAGACGGATTGCTTTATGTATTAGGTCGTTTTAAGAGTCTGTTAATAAGCAGCGACGGCGAAAAATACAGTCCGGAAGGCATAGAAGAGGCATTGGTGGGCTATTCAGCTTGCATAGATCAAGTAATGCTATACAACAACCAGAGTGCATACACCACAGCACTAATTGTTCCAAACAAAGAACGAATGAATGCCTTTGTAAAGAGCGCAGGTCTCAGTTTAGACACACAAGAGGGCAAAGAGGCTGCACTCAAAGAGATAGAACGAGAAATATCAGAATTCAAAAAGGGCGGACAGTACAGCACTATGTTCCCCGAAAGATGGTTGCCAAGTACATTTGCAGTGCTTAAAGAACCATTCACAGAACAGAACCAGATGATTAACAGCACTATGAAGATGGTTCGCGGAAAGATAGAAAAAGCATACGCTGCACGCATAGACTATATGTACACAGCAGAAGGCAAAAAGATCTTTAACGAAGAAAACTTTAAATCTCTGTAAGAGAGATTACCTAACCCAAGCCGGATTATGAACTTTGGTCTTTGAAGGGTTGTAATATTCGGCTTCGGTATCGGGTATTTCAATAATATATGTACGGTGCGAACTGTTGTTCAGCTTTGATTCTCTGAGCCACAGGTTCGCCCGTTTTAAATCTGCGTATGTTATACCCTGCTCTTCTGCAAACTTAACCAAATCTTCTACGGGGTCTGTTATCACCACTTCTCGTTTTGGTGGAATATATGGGTATAAATCTTCTGCTTTAAATGAGAAACCAAACTTGCGTGGGTTTTCAAAATAGAGCTTTGCAGCCATAATTCTGAACATATAGCGAGAGGTCTCTTCTACCAGCCACAAATCAAGAGCATTGGTCTGATGTTGCTCTTCCAGACGGCGACTAATGCCATTCTGACCACCATTATAACTTGCAGCAACTGTCATCCAGTTTCCATATTTCTGATATGCTTCTGCCAGATACTTACAGGCAGCAACAGTAGATTTACGAATATTATATCGTTCGTCAATATTGGCATTTACTTCCAGTCCGTATGAACGTCCGGTAGCCTGCACAAACTGCCACAAACCTGCCGCTCCCGCCGATGATAGCGATTTGGGATCCAGATTGCTCTCTATAACCATCAGGTATTTCAAATCGTCAGGAATACCGTTTTCTTTCAGAATAGGTTCTATTACAGGAAACAGACGATTAGCCCTTTTTATTATGAGATGAGAATTGGTATGCATATAAGAAAAAGCTATCAACTCTCTATCCATACGTTCACGCAAATCTGCCCTGTCAAAACAGATAGTATCACCTGCGAAAACAATCATTTCAGGTACAGTTGGAGGCACACTATAAGTAGTGTTATTAGAACTATGTCTGTTTACATTTTGTGCAGAAATTTGTTCTGTCAAACAGGTAAATAGTACTGTCAGTAGCAATAAAATTGTGACTCTGTAAAATTTTTTAATCATATTCATATTTGGTATTTTTTTCGGACTGCGAAGATACAAGAGTTTAGCATAAACGGCAAAAAAAACTTATTTTAATACCACTATTTTTATTAAAACAAGCCAAATCCTTATAAATGAGCTATTATTCATAATTATTAATAATAATAGTGAGGTTTAACCCTCTTTTTTTTGTTCCTTTGCACTATGAATATCGCGAAGATAAGCTGCGCTCGCTTTGAATAAAAAAATATTTTTTACTCGCTCGCTTGCACTATCTTTGCAGTTTGAAACAGTTACAAATCATCTTACGTGATGACAGAATTTGAAATGATAGCCAAAACCTTTCAAGGGTTGGAAGAGATTTTGGCAAAAGAATTGATTGAATTGGGTGCCAACGAAGTAGCAATAGGCAACCGTATGGTCTCTTTCAAAGGAGACAAGTTGTTACTTTACAAGGCAAATTTCCATTTACGTACAGCAATACGTATTCTAAAACCGTTCCTGCATTTCAAGGCAGGTTCGGCAGACGATGTATATAATATCTGTAAGAAGGTCAACTGGGAAGAGTATATGTCTCTTTCAAGCAGTTTTGCAGTGGATGCAGTGGTTTATAGCGAAGACTTTAAACACTCCAAATTCGTAGCTTACAGAGTAAAAGATGCCATTGCAGACTATTTCCGCGAAAAATATGGCAAACGCCCTAATGTAAGCGTGGCAAACCCCGATTTAACTTTCCACATACACATATCGCACGACCACTGTTCACTTTCACTTGACAGTTCGGGTGAATCGCTTCACAAACGTGGCTACAGACAAGAGGCTATGGAGGCCCCTTTGAACGAAGTACTTGCAGCCGGCATGATTCTGCTTTCCGGTTGGGACGGTCAGTCAGATTTTATAGACCCTATGTGCGGTTCCGGAACTATTCCTATAGAGGCAGCACTGATAGCCCACAATATGGCACCGGGACTATTCCGTAGCCAGTATGCTTTTGAAAAGTGGAAGGACTTTGATAAAGAGATGTTTGAATCTGTTTATAATGACGATTCAGCAGAACGCCCATTCAATTTCAAGATAAAGGGATACGATAAAGATCCAAAAGCCATAGCTGTAGCACGCCGCAACGCACGCGCTGCCGGTTTGGCCGATGAAATAGATTTTACCGTTCGCGACTTTAAAGATTTTGAACCCATAAAAGAGAGAACAGTGGTTATTACAAACCCACCATACGGTGAACGTCTGAATGTTGATAACCTGCTGGAATTGTATTCTATGATGGGCGAAAGATTCAAACATGCCCTACAAGGTGGTGAGGCTTGGGTAATCAGTTATAAATATGAATGTTTTGACAAGATAGGATTAAAACCATCAGCCAAAATACCTCTGTTTAACGGAGCACTGCCTTGCGAAGTACGCAAGTACGAAATTTTTGCAGGTAAATATGACAAGTTCCGTCAAGAGGGCGAACATCTGGACAAAAGCAATCTGCCTACTCGCAGAAGCTCCACTTTAAGACAAAAAGCCAGACTTGAAGAGAAAAAACAGCTACAAGAGGGTAACGAAACAGTTCAAGAAGATACAAAACCAACCAGAACCTTCAAAAGAAATTCAGATAGAGGCAGCAGACCTGCAAGACCATTCAAAAAAGATACAGAAAGAGGGAGCAGACCTGCAAAACCTTTCAGAAAAGAGGGAACTAAGGATGGTAAACCGGCCAGACCATTTAAGAAAGATGGTGCAAAAAAAGAGGGAAAACCATTCTCAAAGGGAGGTTCAAAAGGCGCTTTCGGAAATAACAAAGGAAAAGCCCCATTTAAAAAAGAGTACAAAAACAAAGATAATAGAAGATAAATTATGAAAATATTACTACTTGGCAGCGGCGGACGCGAACACGCACTTGCGTGGAAAATAGCACAGAGCCCACAGTTGACAAAATTGTACATTGCTCCGGGCAATGCAGGAACAGTAAATGCAGGCGAAAACATAGACCTAAAAGCTACCGACTTTGAGGGAATTAAGAAATTCGTACTGGAAAACGGTGTCGATATGGTTGTAGTTGGACCGGAAGATCCACTGGTAAAGGGTATCTACGACTATTTCAAAAATGATTCTGAAATTTGCGGTATTCCGGTAATAGGTCCTTCAAAAGAAGCTGCACAGATGGAGGGAAGTAAAGACTTTGCAAAACAGTTTATGCAGAGACACAACATACCTACAGCTGCATACAAGACATTCACACCGGAAACCATAGAAGATGGTTTGGCATTCTTGGAAACACTGCAAGCCCCATACGTTCTTAAAGCAGACGGATTGTGTGCAGGTAAAGGTGTACTAATTCTGCCTACATTAGAAGAGGCCCGCAAAGAGCTGAAAGAGATGCTTGGCGGTATGTTTGGCGGTGCATCATCAAGAGTGGTAATAGAAGAGTTTATGAGCGGTATAGAGTGTTCTGTATTTGTGCTCACAGACGGAAAGAACTATAAGATATTGCCTGAAGCAAAAGACTACAAGCGCGTAGGCGAACACGATACAGGTTTGAATACCGGTGGTATGGGTTCAGTATCGCCTGTTCCATTTGCAACAAAAGAGTGGATGCAGAAGGTAGAAGATAGAATTATACGTCCTACAGTAGAAGGTCTTGCAGCAGAGGGATTGGATTACAAAGGATTCATCTTCTTTGGTCTTATCAACGTAGATGGCAATCCTAAGGTTATTGAATACAACGTACGTATGGGCGACCCTGAAACAGAAAGCGTTATGCTTAGAATAAAGAGCGATATAGTTGAATTGTTCAAGGGCGTTGCAGAGGGTAATCTGAACGAAAAGAGTTTGGAGATAGACGAACGTGCTGCTGTATGTGTAATGTTGGTATCGGGTGGCTATCCACAGCAGTATAACAAAGGCTTTGTAATTTCTGGTATAGAAGATATAAAAGAGAGCATTGTTTTCCACGCAGGAACAGCATTCAATGCAAATGGCGATGTAGTTACAGCCGGCGGACGCGTAATTGCCATCAGTTCATACGGTAAAGATAAAGAAGAGGCTCTGGCTCTATCATTTAAGGGAGCAGAAACCATCAACTTTGAAAAGAAACATTTCCGTAGCGATATAGGACAAGATTTATAATAGAAACAACATCAGTCTATGAGTTACAAAAGATTGAACACCATCTTTGGTTGGCTAATATTTGTAGTGGCAGCAGTAACATACTGCCTGACCATAGAGCCAACTGCAAGCTTCTGGGACTGCCCGGAATTCATTACTACAGGTTATAAGATGGAGGTAGGACACCCACCTGGAGCACCTATCTTTATGCTTACTGCAAACCTGTTTTCACAGTTTGTTGACGACCCGTCAAAAGTGGCCATGATGGTAAACATTATGTCGGCTCTGCTTAGTGCAGCCTGCATACTATTTCTGTTCTGGAGTATAACACATCTTACCAAAAAGTTAGTTGCAGGTAAAGAAGACCCTACACTATGGCAAACCATAACCATATTAGGTTCCGGTATTGTGGGAGCACTGGCATACACCTGGAGTGACACCTTCTGGTACAGCGCTGTAGAGGGCGAAGTTTATGCCTACTCTTCACTCTGTACTGCAGTAACATTCTGGCTCATATTAAAATGGGAAGAGAACTACGATCAGCCACATAGTACACGTTGGTTAGTACTTATAGCATATCTTATTGGTGTGTCAGTAGGTGTTCACCTGTTGAACCTGCTCTGTATAGTTGCCATAGTTTTGGTTTACTACTTCAAGACAGCAGAAAAACCAACCGTTTGGGGCAGTCTTGTAGCAGTAGGTGTATCGGCACTTATTATAGCAGCTATACTCTACGGCATTGTTCCGGGTATTGTTAAGGTAGGCGGATGGTTTGAACTGCTCTTTGTAAACGGAATGGGATTCTCATTCAACAGCGGACTTATAGTCTATATCATACTTTTCATTGCAGCTTTGCTATGGAGCGTGTATGAAACACAAAAAGGTACACGCGAATGGGCTATAAACACATCGTTCCTGCTAACTATAGCATTAACAGGTATGCCTTTTATAGGACATAAAGCATCGGGTGTTATAATGGGTATCCTGTTACTTGGCATAATAGCATTCTATCTGTTCAGTAACATTATCCCGAAAAAATTCAAACCATCACAATGGTTAATGAACACATTGATGCTCTGCATTATGACCATCACTATAGGTTATTCATCGTACGCAGTAATAGTAATCCGTTCCACTGCCAATCCACCTATGGATCAGGATTCTCCGGAAGACATCTTCTCACTGGGCGAATATCTGGCACGTGAACAGTATGGAGACAGACCTCTGTTATATGGACAGGCCTATTCATCAAAAGTGGCATACGATGTTAGAGATGAAGCTTGTTATCCTAAGTACGACGTAACCGGCAAATCTTATGGTCGTAAAGAGAAGACCAGCGAAAACGAAAAAGACAGCTACTATGTAATGGACGAAAAACGTTCATACATCTATGCTCAGAATATGGTATTCCCCAGAATGTATAGTTCTGAAAGCAGACATATAGGCGAATACAACCATTGGGTAGGTGGCATAAAGGGTAAGAAAGTTCCTTACGATAACTGTGGACAGATGGTAACAGTAACCGTTCCTACTCAGCTGGAAAATCTAAAGTTCTTCTTCAGATACCAGGTAGGATTTATGTATTGGCGTTACTTTATGTGGAACTTTGTAGGACGTCAGAACGACATACAGGGACACGGAGAGATAGAAAACGGTAACTGGATAACCGGTATCAATTTCATAGACAATAAGCTGGTAGGCGGCGACCAACGTATATTGCCTGAAGTCTATAAAGGAAAGGGCAGAAACGTATTCTACGGCTTGCCACTTATATTAGGTATAATAGGACTTTGCTGGCAGTTAGGTAAAGGCAAAAAGGGAACACAACAGTTCTGGGTGGTATTCTCGTTGTTCTTTATGACTGGTTTGGCTATTGTGGTTTATCTGAACCAGACACCTTTGCAGCCTCGTGAACGTGACTATGCATACGCAGGTTCATTCTATGCCTTTGCTATATGGATAGGTATGGGTACAGCAGCTATATCTGAGATGCTACGCAAGGTTTTGGGCGAAAAAGCAGCTCCTATACTGGCATTTGCATTAACACTGTTGGTACCTATTCAGATGGTAGGACAGACTTGGGACGACCACGATCGCAGCGGACGTTATACCTGCCGTGATTTTGGACAAAACTATCTTAAGACTCTGCCGGAAGAGGGTAATCCTATTATCTTCACTCATGGTGATAACGATACATTCCCATTGTGGTACAACTTAGATACAGAGGGATTCCGTACCGATACACGTGTATGTAACCTCTCATATCTGCAGACCGATTGGTATATAGACCAGATGAAACGTCCTGCATACGAATCTCCTGCACTGCCTATATCGTTTGAACGTAAAGACTACCAGACTGGTACAAACGACTACGTTTATGTTCGTCCGGAAAACAAACAGGTATTGCTTAAGAATGCTAAAACAGAGGCAGAAAGAGAGCGTGTAATCAATTCATTTGAACTTAACAATGTATTGAACTATTGGATTAAAGAGTATCACATGGTTCCTACAGACACTATCTGGTTCAAATTGGATAAAGATGCTATTCTGCGTTCCGGTATGTTTATTCCTTATGAATACAGAGGTGCTACCGACGAAGAGACAAAAGCGCTTATGCCTGACAGAATGTATATTTCGTTAGCGAATAAGAACATTCTTATGAAGAACGAAATAATGATGTTAAGCCTGATAGCAGGATGTAACTGGGAGAGACCATTGTATATGTCCGTAACCGTTCCAAAAGAAATGTATCTGAATTTAGGTGGTCACTTTATACAGGAAGGACTTGCATACAGAATCACTCCATTCAACTACAAGAAGTTAGGTTATAACGCAAGAGATGGAGAAGGCACTGTAGTAGATACAGAAAAGATGTATAAGAACCTGATGACCTTCAATTTTGGCGGTTTAGATGGTGAAGATCTATATCTGGATGAAACTATACGCAGAATGTGCTATTCACACCGTAGAATATACATTCAGTTAGCAGGTGAACTTATTAAACAGGGCGATTATAACAGAGCAAAAGTTGTTTTAGACAAGATAGAGAAAGAGATGCCGGCAAGCACATTGCCACATGACTTTATTTGCTATTCTACAGAAATGGCAAAGATGTACTATATGCTTGAAGACGAAAAGAAGGCAACAGAGATTCTGCTTCCTATAGCTACAGACTATCTATCCAGACTAAACTGGTACCTCAGTTTGAACAATGCAGATATTGCATCGTGCGCTATGCTGTTTGCAGAAGAGGCTACTGTGTTAGAAGAATACGTACTTCCTACATTGGCCAGAACACTTGACGAAGAGACCTTTGTTTCTACTGCACAAGTATATGAAAACATGGTCAAAGCTTTTGAAAGCAGACTGAATGTAACAGTTAAACAGTTAGTTAAGTCCAGAAAATAATGCTGATTGAACAACCAACATTTATCTTGGATAAGATATACCCGAAAGCGCTCTTCCGGAAAAATCCGGAGGAGCATTCGGTGTATCTAACTTTCGACGACGGTCCTATACCGGAGGTTACACCTTGGGTACTGGACACTCTTGATAAATATGGTATAAAAGCCACATTCTTTGTAGTAGGCGACAATGTAAAAAAATATCCGCACCTGCTAAAAGATATAATTGAACGCGGGCACAGAATAGGCAACCACACCTTCAACCACGTACGTGGCATACAGATGCGCCCGCACGACTACGTGGAAAACATAAAAAAATGCGACAGATATTTTACTACAAATCTGTTCAGACCACCCCATGGCATAATGCGTCGCTGGGTTTACAGAAATATGAGACCTGAATACGAAATAGTCTTTTACGATGTAGTAACCAGAGATTACAGCAGTAAACTAAATGGAAACAGAGTATTCAGAAATGTAAAAAAATATACCCGCAACGGTTCCATCATTGTGTTCCACGATTCACTACGCAGTGTAACCAGATTGAAGTTTGCCCTACCCAAATCCATAGAGTGGCTTACAGAGCAGGGATATTCATTCAAAACGCTCTGATTATTCGCATAGAACAGTACAGATAGCATCCTGCACCCTTCTGGAAGGCGACATTGATATAGCACCTTCATTCATTATGCAAAAAGCAAAATCACGTCCATCAACACCTTTTGCATAACCTGCCAGCGTACAAGATCCTGTTACGGTTCCGGTCTTTGCGTGAATCTTTCGTATGGTGTTTTTGCTACCCATTCTACCCCTGAGTGTTCCATCTACTCCGGATATAGGCAGAGCTTTGTACATAATATTGTACAGTTTTTCATCATTGTAGATATGTGCAAGCATCTCTACTATTATAGATGGAGAGACATAGTTATACATAGAAAGTCCGCAACCATCTGCTATATTACAATTCACTTTGTTTACACCCAACAAACGTTTTAGAAAGTTCTCTTCATATTTAATGGCATCTTTAAAAGTAACCCCTTTACGCACTCCCAATTTGCCTAAATGAAGAAACATAGCCTCTGCACAAAGATTGTCGCTCTCCTTTAAAGCTTCTGTTAGAACTTCAGTTAGCGGACGAGTTTTCTTGGCAAGCAAATCAGTACCACCGGGACATTCACCCCAACCAAAATTTGTAGCCCTAATACCCGCTGCAGCCAGATATTCCTGAAACAGCGAAAAGAAGAAATCTGCAGAACCCACTATACTTAAATCGGTAGCCTGAGACTTTACACTGTTACCGGATACAATTATGGTATTGTCATTATGAAGCCAGTCTCGGCGTATAGTTAAAGGACCTAATCTGTTATCGCCTGTTATGGCGGTATTCTCCACCTTTACGAAACTGTTCTGCGGATATATATTAACCTTTGGCGGCTGACCTGTACGGGTTGGGCTGACAGATACACCTACATACCCACCATGCACCATCAAAGGCGATATATAGGGCTGAAAGCTGGACGGAGTATCGTCCCAACTCCAACCGGAACCCCAATAGACAGAATCCATAAGAGATATATCGGCATACACTGTTCCGTTAATTCTGTTTATACCTTTAGCCTTCATATCGGCTATCATACGTTTCATATCCTGCTCCATAAAAAGCGGATCCAAATCGCCCACTACATAGACATCGCCCGTTAAAACGCTGTCTGCACTTATTATACCTGTAGTTCTTATAGATGTTTCAAAACAATAATCTGCCCCCAAACAGGAGAGCGCAGCTGTAGATGTAATTAGCTTCATTACAGACGCCGGACGCGAAAGCACTCCATCTCTATAGGCATACACACAGGTGTCGTTAGTTAAATCGTAAACCATTACAGCAACATCGGTTCCTGCCGGTAACTGATTTATAATAATACTGTCAATTTTGTTGCTTATAGCCCTGTTTTTTGCAGCAAAAACCGTACTGCAAAAGAACAAAACAGTTAGTGTAGTAATTAGTTTGGTTAGTTTCATTTTGTTGTTAAATCAATAAGAAGCCGATGCGGCTATGCCTCTCTCTTCAAGAAGCGTTACTATTCTATCTAAAGTCTCTTTTGGTGCTTTTTCCAGGGTGGAAACAGGTGTTTCGCGGTCTATAGTGTATATCATCACCTTTTCCGGTGCAATCTTTTGCACAGTCTCTATCCAAGGCAGAACATAATCTTTACCTGTATTATCTACATCTATACCATTCACAGTACCCTTCATAAACATAGTTTGAATTATCACCTTTCCGTTAAAACGAACAAGCGCATCAATAACATCGGGCAAATGGTAGTTACCCACCGGACAATCTACCATCTTTATATAGTCCGGATTTACTGTATCCAATTTCTGAATATTGTTATCCACTTTAAGCAATGCTTGAAAAACATCATCGTTATTCAGTCTGGTGGCATTACTCAGTACACTTATCTTTGCATTTGGAAAATAGCGGTTTCGAAGTTCTATAGTATCATCTATTATAGCAGCAAAACAGGGGTGTGCAGTAGGTTCTCCGTTTCCGGCAAAGGTAATAACATTTGGAACAATGCCATCTGCCTGCATCTTTTGGAGAGTAAGTTCCAATGCGCACTTCACATCTGCACGAGTAGGTCTTTTAGACGCCGAACGTCTCTCCGCATTTCTGCCACATTCACAATAAATACAGTCAAACGTACATATCTTGGCATCGGCAGGCATAAGATTTATGCCAAGCGATACCCCCAAACGCCTACTCTGTACCGGACCAAATACCGGCGATTCAAACAACACTGTTCCCATAACATCTGCGAAGTTAACAAAAATATAGAGACTGCGCATTGAATATGTTTACTACTTTTATCTATTTTTGCAATAAGTACCAATAAACTTGCCGCTAAAGCATTATTTTTACCACTCGTGGCAAAATAAGCGCCAATAAACTTGCCACGAAATAAACTTTTAGTACATTTGTGGCAAAATAAGGAATTATGAAAAGTATAATTGGTCGCAAAATAGAACAAAATAAACTTGAACAGATATACAGTTCAAACAAGGCTGAATTTGTTGTTATTTACGGAAGACGACGTGTAGGAAAAACTTATCTTGTACGTGAACTATTTCAAGATAGATTTAATTTTTACCACACAGCACTTTCACCTATAGAACTTGATGGCAAAAATCTGACAATAAAGCAGTTGCAAGCATTTTATTACTCGTTGAAACGGTATGGAGCAAATATAGAACATGAACCTTCTGATTGGTTCGAGGCATTTGAAATGCTCATAACTTTACTTGAGAACAAAGACAAAAACAGACGTCTTGTTATTTTCATTGACGAACTACCTTGGATGGATACTCCGCGATCTGGTTTCATTACAGCCTTTGAACATTTTTGGAATAGCTGGGCAGCAGGTCAGAAGAATATAATGCTCATTGTATGTGGTTCTGCTGCTTCATGGATTTCTGATAAACTTATACAAAACAAAGGAGGATTATATGGACGTACTACTTACGAAATTCACCTTTCACCATTTACGCTTGGTGAATGCGAAGAGTTTATGAAAAGTGAAGGTATAGTAATGAATCGTTATGATCAACTACAGTGCTATATGACTATGGGAGGAATACCATATTATCTTTCATACATAAATAAAGGTGAAAGTCTTACACAGAACATAGACCGACTATTTTTTAGTAAAGGAGGTAAATTACGTGAAGAATTCTATCGTCTATATGCCTCGCTATTTTCCACACCGGAAAAATATATAAAGATAATAAGGTTACTATCTCAAAAACGTGAAGGATATACAAGAGAGGAAATAGCTAAAGAAACTGGAATACCGTATGGTGGTGGATTAACAAAAATGCTCCAAGCATTAGAAAGCAGCGATTTTATCATGCCGTATGTTTATTATAATCATTCGTCAAGAGAGGTCTATTACAAACTTATTGATTTATATACATTATTTTATCTACATTTTATTGAGAAGAAAAATGCCGGATCTGACTTCTGGAAAAACAACCTGATGTCTCCTACATTGAATGCCTGGCGCGGGATTGCCTTCGAAGAGGTATGTTTTGTACATCGCAAAAAAATAAAACAGGCTTTGGGTATAGCTGCTGTACAAACAGAAATATCACCTTGGAGAAGTAAACAATCCGAAGGCGATAGAGCTCAAATAGATATGTTGATAGATAGAGCTGATATGGTGGTGAATGTCTGTGAAATGAAATATTCTACAGATAATTATGCTATTGATAAGAAATATGATGCTGAACTACGACGTAAATTAAGTGTTTTTGCAAATGAAACACGCTGTCGTAAAGCTTTACATACCACCATAGTAACAACCTATGGTCTTGTAAAAAATGAATATAGCGGTTATATTCAAAATGTAGTAACAATGGATTCGCTATTTGATTGATGTAGATTTTTACTCCTTGGGATCTGGAGATCTCAAGGAACAAAAAGGGACAAAGACAAGAATTGAATTGGTTTATTCAGAATTTGTAGCGTAGTTGAAGTGATAAATCTTCTTTGTGAGAAGAATGGATTTGTTGCTGTAATGAACCTATAGTTTCTCTATCAAAGTATTTTGTTGCTCCAAACTTTGCCATAATGTAAAGCGAATTTGTAAAACTGTACTTTATCT
Source organism: uncultured Bacteroidales bacterium (assembly GCA_937876995.1). GTDB lineage: Bacteria > Bacteroidota > Bacteroidia > Bacteroidales > Bacteroidaceae > Colenecus. The sequence continues at coordinate 22,588 of CALEFD010000039.1, forward strand.
GTGCAGCCAGACGCATACCACTGCCGGACAGAGTTTGGTAGTTAAAACCATAAAGCAGACCTTTTTCGTAGATAGAAACAGAAGAACTATAACTGTCTGTATTAAAATAGTGAAAGGTTATGTTCCCGGATAGTTTTTCCGATGGTTGAACAGAAACAGATTCTGTTAATCCAAAACCATGTTCATAACTGTTTGCAGGAAATGAATAGCAACTGTAATTGAATGTGGATTGGAGTGAACAGATGGTTCCAAAACTCTGTTTCCACTGCAGACTGCTGCGCAATGTCTGTTTATACTGCATAGTACAACTCTCTTTGTGGTCCTGCTGCTTGCTTTTATACTTAACGCTCCATTTTAACGCCATTTCATCGGTATTTTTCCACTCTATTTGCAGTTTAGTATCAACCCCATCCGATGCCAAAGATGCTCTGCTTGTGGGTTTTGGGTGATGAAACTTATCTATATAACCTATCAGTTTCAATTTGCGCCATTTGTATGTAATAGCAGTATATAGTCCCTCTTCGTTAGTGACTGCTCCCTCTGCAAAAGCATTTGCGTGTAACATTCTATACTGCGGGGAATAGAACCTATACAGCATCTGTAAATCAAGATTGTTTGATAGTTTTAAAGATAACGTATTCAGAGTGGCAAACGCGAAATTACCCGAAAATGATGTCTCTCCGGCAAAATGATATTTGGATCGTCTTATGGAATAGTGTCCTGACACACCCTTATAAACAGTTCCGTATGCAGTAGGCAGAGAACACCTTTCATAGATAGCATTTACTCCTATCACTGTTCCGTTATAATTTCTGGAAATTCCTGCGTAGAGTGTGTTTACAGATACGTTTCTCTTTTTCTGCCATTCCAAAGGGGTACGATGATAGCCATCTGTTTTGAAAGAGGATATTAGCGTATCTGTTTTCAATGTGGCATCTGTTGGGGTGTGTGCCGCCATTACCGATACATTTACCTTTCCTATGGAACGTACCATTGCCACACCGCTGTAATACCCTTGTTCCGATACAGACGAATGTGGTCTGAATCCGGTATTACCCCTGTCAATTGCCGATATTGACATACTCTTTCCCAAACTGAAACCACTGTTTGCCATAAGTCCGTACCCTATATTGGCTTTCAGATTTCCCGCTACTATATTATTGAACCCCCACATATCTTTTATCTGGATGTATGGAGAATAGAAATCGTAGCCGTATCTGTTTTTACCAAAAAAAGGTTCGCCTGCATCGGTATCGGCAGTTATTCCAAACCTGATTTTATTGTTATAATTGAATGAGTAGCGTATGTTGTGGCTATATGGGCTACCCATATATTTGCGATTTGGATAACGTTCCAGTTCTTCCTGAGAATGATATAAAAATCCATCTCTTTTATACATAGGTACATCTATTCTTGATACTATTTCCTGTCTGCCGTACTTGAAAACATCTTTTGCAGAGATTTCTTTTTTCACTTCTACAGGGGCAGCATAGAGAAAGTGTTTTAAAAGTTCACGGGTGTGGTAATCTATTCCACCAACTAATTGCAGTTCTCCCAATGTCTGCATCTGACCGTACAGGTAAATGTATTCGTGAATATTCTCTATCTGCCATCCGGAAAGGAAAGGCAACTGCGAAAGTTCTTCTATGGTTGCTGTATTTATGTTAATGGGGGTACTGTGCAAAATCTCTAACTCTTCACACATCTGTTCTATCTCCCATTCGGGTATATCGTCTTCTATCAATACTGTTTCAAGTATCTCTTCCCAACTATCAGGAGTTGCGTAAAACTGAATGCTTGACAACAAAAGTGTTGCAACAAAAAAAACTTTTTTCATAGTATATCTGTCTATTAAATGGTATTCGGTGCAAAAATAGGATTTAATATTGTAATAACGAATATTTGACTTTCATTTCTTATTCGTATCTTCGCACCTGATATGAAAAGAAGTAATGCACACATACTGATAATCATAGCATTATTGACCATTCCGCAAATGATGTTTGCCGACAAGTCAAAGCAGGACAAGATAAATGTGGCGCTGAGTACCGTCTATAAAGGCGATACCATTCCCTCTTTCGACCTATATGAAGTTACCATTTATGGCAGAAGGACTTTTACCAACGTACGCAAACAACGCAGATATGATAAGTTGGTTCATAATGTAATGAAGACCTATCCTTTGGCAAAAGAGGTTAAGGGGATATTGGTTGAGACATATCTTTATTTACAGACATTACCCGACGATGATGCAAAACAGAAACATATAGAACAGGTTGAAAAGGGTGTTTGGGATCAATATCTGCCTGAAATGAAAAAACTGACTCTTTCACAGGGTAAACTGCTAATAAAACTGATTGACCGAGAGTGTAATCAGACAGGTTTTGAACTGATAAATGCCTTTATGGGTGGTTTTAAAGCTAATTTTTACCAAGTGTTTGCATCGCTTTTTGGAGCAACATTGAAAAAGGAATATGACCCTCAAAACAATGAAGAAGATGAAGCTATTGAAGAAATCATATACCTTATAGACCATGATATGTTGTAATAAACGCACAAAATGAGTACTTTTGAAAAATTTTTCACTAAAACTGGAATAAACGAATAATAAGATATGGCATTACAATGCGGAATAGTAGGACTGCCCAACGTAGGTAAGTCAACCCTTTTTAACTGTCTGTCAAGCGCAAAGGCGCAGGCAGCAAACTTTCCTTTCTGTACAATAGAACCTAATGTAGGTACTATAAATGTACCCGATGAACGATTGAACAAACTGGCAGAACTGGTCAATCCCGGCAGAATTGTTCCGGCTACGGTAGAAATTGTTGATATAGCAGGATTGGTAAAAGGTGCCAGCAAAGGCGAAGGACTGGGTAATAAATTTTTGGCTAACATCAGAGAGACCGATGCCATTATTCACGTGTTGCGTTGTTTTGATGACGAAAATGTAACCCACGTAGATGGTAGTGTAAACCCTATCCGCGATAAAGAGATTATAGATACAGAGCTTCAGATTAAGGATTTGGAGAGCGTAGAACTGCGCTTACAGAAAATTCAGAAACAGGCTGCCGCAGGCGACAAGAACGCAAAGGTGGTATGTAATCTGCTGCTACGTTACAAGGAGGCTCTCTTGCAGGGAAAATCGGCAAGAACAGTGGCATTGGAATCTAAAGAGGAAGAGAAGATTTCTCAGGAACTATTTCTGCTTACATCAAAACCTGTTCTCTACGTTTGTAATGTAGATGAGGGCAGCGCCATAAACGGAAACAAATATGTGGATATGGTGCGCGATGCCATTAAAGATGAAAATGCTCAGTTGCTGGTTATTGCTGCCAAAACGGAATCGGAAATAGCCGAACTGGATTCATACGAAGACAGACAGATGTTCCTTGAAGAGATTGGATTAGAGGAATCGGGAGTGTCAAAGCTTATCAAATCGGCATACACCCTGTTAGACCTACAGACATTTATCACTGCAGGTCCCATGGAGGTAAAGGCTTGGACATACCGCAAAGGTTGGAAAGCTCCCCAGTGTGCCGGTGTTATTCATACCGATTTTGAAAAGGGATTCATTCGCGCAGAGGTTATCAAATACGACGACTACGTGGAATTAGGTTCCGAAGCAGCTGTTAAAGAGGCAGGAAAATTGGGCGTGGAAGGAAAAGAGTATGTTGTACAGGACGGCGACATAATGCACTTCAGATTCAACGTATAAAATTTAAAACACTATGTTCAACCTATTATCTGTTGTTTGGAATCCTGAACTTGAACTGTTCAGACTGTTTGGACTGCCTGTTAGATACTATTCGCTTATGTGGTGTATAGGACTGGTGGCTGCATATTTTTTGGTTAGAAAGTTCTTTAAAGACCGAAAGATAAGCGACGACACATTTGAACCGCTATTTATTTACTGCTTTTTGGGTATCCTGATAGGCGCACGTTTGGGACATTGTATTTTCTATCAGCCGGACTACTATCTAAGCAGTTTTGAACATATTATAGAGATGTTGCTGCCTATAGCTTTCACTCCAAATGGTGTAAAGATGGTAGGATATGCAGGATTGGCAAGCCACGGCGGAACAATAGGTATATTTATAGCTATATATCTCTATTGCAGAAAGTACAAAGTTAAACTTTTAGAGGTGGTGGATATGATTTGTGTAGCCACACCTTTTACAGCGGGCTGCATACGTATTGGCAACCTGATGAATTCAGAGATAGTGGGAAAGGCCACTGGTACCGATTGGGGATTTATCTTTGCTGCACTTGGCGAAGATTTTCCACGTCATCCGGCACAACTTTATGAAGCTATAGCCTATTTTATCATCTTTATTATATCTATCCTTATATATAAGAAGCATAAAGATATGGTTGGTAGCGGTTTCTATTTTGGTTTCTGTCTGGCCACAATCTTTACATTCCGTTTTTTTGTGGAGTTCTGCAAAGAGGTTCAGGTAGATTTTGAAGAGGGAATGGCTTTAGATATGGGACAGATACTAAGTATTCCGTTTATGTTGATAGGCGCATATTTTATTTATAGAGGTATTAAACTTAAAATTAAAGCAAAAAAATAGAGGAGATATTTACACTGAAGATTTTAACCTAAAAACACGAATAAGTGAGCGAGAAATATCAAGCTTGCTTGAATATTTTTCAAAGCGAACGCAAGTATTTTATCTAAAAAAACACGAGATAATGAACACACAAAATTTTTTGGGAAAAACACTTTTGGTACTCACTGTTACGTCTTGTACCTATAGTAACAATGCACTGGAACAGGCATTGCAAAGCGCAGGAAATAATCGTCCTGAATTGGAAAAGGTTTTGGAACATTACAGTCTGGAACCTGAAAAGCTGAAAGCCACACATTTTCTTATTGAAAATATGCCGGCACACTACTCTTACAGTGATAGTATAGGTATTCGGCACTATTATGACAGAGCCCTGGAGATATTATCACAGGAACAACTTACACCGGAACAACAACGCGATTCGTTATTGCATATCAGCAAAACGCAATATGCCGATATCAGCAAAAGTTCTATCCCGGACAATCAGATTATTGGTTCAGACTATCTTATTCACAGCATAGACCATGCTTTTGAAAGCTGGAAAAAGTATCCGTGGGCAAAACATCTGAATTTTGAGGAGTTTTTGGAATGGTTGCTACCATACAAAATGGTGGAATTTCAGGAACTGGACTATTGGCGCGACACACTTTTTACCCATTTCACCGACAATTTAAGGGCTATGATACCGGATGATGTGGAGTACAACACTACTCTTAAGACCGCAGAAACTATAAAGAACGAAGTGGCAACAGAGATGAACAGGTATGGTCTTTATACAGAGAGCGGACTGCCTCTGTTGAGTGCCCGTTTACTGCACAGACAGACATTTGGCAATATACCGGATTACGCATTGGTAGGCGCATTGGCACTAAGAAGCGCAGGTATTCCTGTCGTTCTTGACGAGACACCTGTAGGTGCGCGTTTCGAAGCTGCCTCACGTTGGTTTGTGGTACTCTCTGACAGAGGTACTGAAGAGTGGTCGGAATGGGATTTATCTACCAACATTGGCTGGGGTTTCTTTCCTTATGAACGCGGCCCCAAAGTATTCCGTAACAGTTATGCCATAAACAGAGAACGTTATCTATATAAAAAAAGAGCAAAGTATATCTATCCGTTTGAACTAAGCAAACAGGATATTACAGATAGATATTTCAGAACATCAGATATTGAAATACCTATAGAAAAAGGTCTTCGTTTGGCTGATAGATATGTCTATATTGCATCGGCAGTAAGAGATGAAAAAATCTGGCAGATAGTAGATTTTGGCACTCTGAAACATAGAAGAGCGCATTTCAAAAAGATGGGAAGAGAAGTTCTATACAAAGCTTTTGGATACGATGGAGATGAACTTATACCCATCTGTAAACCGTTTATCCTGCATAAGAACGGAGAGATAGAGTATATAAATGAAGATACCATTCATTCAGAACATCTTGATATTTGGAAAAATAACTCACTATAACAGACTATAACTATGAAAACAGATTTTTTGAGAAACACCATTCTATGCAGTGCTATACTGCTGATTTCAGCATGTAACAATGAAAAACAGTATCTGAAATATGCATTGGAACAGGCAGGTGATAATCGTCATCAGTTAGAAAGGGTTCTGGAACACTATTCTAACGACAAAGAGAAACTGAATGCTGCGGAATACCTTATAAGTAATATGCCGGCACACTATTCGTACAGCACCAACGAGATTGATGAATACTACAGCATTGCTTTAGATATATTGCACAGAGATATGCCAGCGGAAAAACAGAGAGATACTCTGCGCACCATAAGCGAAAGCCGATTTTCTCATTTAGGAAGTAACATAATATCGGACACAAAGATTATAACTGCCGATTATCTTATCTACAGCATAGATCACGCATTCATACAATGGAAAGAGCGTGATTGGGCAAAACACCTTACTTTCAATGAATTCTGCGAATGGTTGCTACCTTATAAAGTAGCAGAACTGCAATCGTTTGATTATTGGCGCGATACTCTTTCACTGCATTTTTCCGATAGTTTGAAGAAAGTACCTAAATCTGATTTTAAACGTAACAGCATATATGGTGCAATAGATATTGTTCGCAATGAGATTCATTATGATTTACCGCCTCGAGTACTATGGGAAGATAGAGGCTGTATAAAGTTACTCAGTGCAGAGACACTTGCCGCTATGCGTTTTGGCAGTTGTTTGGACTACGTTACTATGGGAACTATGACTTTCCGCAGTTTGGGACTGCCATCAGTAGTGGATTGCATACCTATGTGGGGAAGGAACAAAGAGGGACACAGTTGGTTTACATTCCTTTCAGATAACGGCATAGAAACCCCTACCATGAACTCACTAATTGTTCCAGCAGGATTAGGATTTTACCCATACGAACGTATTCCCAAAATCTTTAGGCAGACATACTCTATAAATCGTGAACGAGTAATGTATAAAAACAGTGCCAAATATGCCTATCCATTTAATGTTTGCGAAAAGGATGTAACGGAAAAGTATTGCAAAACATCAGATATAACATTAGAGTTACTGCCCTATGCAGATATTAAAGACCAATATGCCCATATAGCAATGGTTTCTCATTCCCCGGGTGGACCGGAATGGAACATACTGGATTTTGGAAAGATAAGAAGAGGTAAAGCCCACTTTAAAAATATGGGTAGAAATATGCTTTACATAGCATTAGGTTTTAATGGCGATATGCTTGTTCCCATTTCTAATCCGTTTATTCTGCATACAAACGGCAGAATAGAGTATGTGAATGGACCGGGAGAAAAAACAGTAAGCATGGAACTACGCCGTAAGTACTATGAATCTTACAATGTGGTGGATATGAGAAGACGTATTCTTGGTGCAGAGATACAGTGTGCAAACCGTTCTGATTTCAGTGATGCCGTAACACTCTTCACCATAGATACCACTGCCATACCGTACAAAATACCACTGCAAACAGATAAGCCGTACCGTTACTGGCGTTATCTCTCTGCCGGTGGCACATACGGCAGTATAGCAGAACTGAAGTTCTTTGATGAGACGGGCAGTAGCATTACAGGTACACCCATAGCCTGCGATTCGGCAAAAGCCGATGCCATAGCCTCTGCTTTTGATGATAACCTGCTCTCTAACTTTGAGACCGAACAGCCGGATGGTAACTGGGTGGGAATGGATATGAAACGGGCAGTAAGGATAAGTGCCGTCAGCATATCGCCCAGAAGCGATGATAACGACATCTGTCCGGGCTGTGAATACGAATTGTTCTGTTGGGATGGCAAAAGGTGGAAATCACTGGGTTACAGGAAACCGGAAGGTAACACCCTATACTATGACAACCTGCCCTGCAACTGCTTGCTGTGGCTTAGAAACTACACGCGCGGCACCAATGAACGACCGTTCATAATAAACCAAAACAGAGAGATAGTATGGTGGTAGAAAGTAACAGTAGTTATTATGTTTAAGAATTCTGCAAAGTTCAATCTGACAGACTTTTCGGTAATGTTATTTACCGTAGTGATTGCTTTGTGTTATGTTTTTCAACATGGCACAGCCCGGGATGTGGTGTTTGAACGTATATTGGGCTGTGTGTTTGTTTATCTGTCTGTCAGATTGATTTGCAGTATTTTTCCTAAGACCATAAATTATGCTACACTGTTATTTATATCCGGCTATTCTCTATTTGAAGCATATAAAGGGCTGTTACAGCTGTTGGGGGAACGTACATCAAACCACTATCTGTTTGCCTGTACCGGTTCATTCCTTAACCCGGGTCCTTATGGTGGTTTTCTGGCTGTCTGCATAGCTGTGCTTGGTGCATACGCTGTTACTACGTATAGAGAAATGGATAAAACCCGGCAGAAGAGATTCGGATTGGAAAACATAAGTTACAGGATTACTTCCATAGCTTCGCTTGGCGCACTTATTCTTCTTCCTGCTACTCAAAGCCGTGCCGCCATTCTTGCTCTATGTTGCAGTGCATTACTTTTTGCAGTGCGTACTGAGAGATGGCGAAAACTGCTGAAACGTTACTTTCTGCCCATAACGGCTGTAGTGGTGGTGGCAGTGGTAGCTGCATACAGTTTTAAGAAACCATCTGCCGACGGACGTATGTTTATGAACCGCATCAGTTGGAAAGCAATGACAATACACGGATTGTCAGGTGCCGGAATGGGTAATTTTGGTGGTGCTTATGCCACTGCACAGGCAGAACACTTTTATGCACAGACAGCGACAGAAGAAGACCTTTTTGATATATCTCTTCTTGACGAACATCAGCGTCTTACTGCCGGTTGTCCGGGTAACGCTTTTAATGAATATCTGCACATGGGTGTAGAGTGCGGACCTTTGGCTATGCTCTCTCTTATAGCTGTCATAATAAGTGCGGTGTTATGCTCTATGCGTAATGGTACAGTGTGGTGTTATGGAATAATGGTGTATGCTGTATTTGCTCTGTTTTCCTATCCGTTCCATATCAAACAGCTGTGTATAATGTTACCCGTACTGTTGGCTCTGTGTGCAACCCCTAAAAACGGTGGAATAAGAGATATTTCTTTAACGCAATACATACTGTTGACCTTAATAGGCGGTTTGTTTATTTCTGAATACCCCACTATTAAAGAGAGAAGAGAGGCTGAAAAGGAGTGGGAAAAGACAAAACAGTGGCATACTATGGAATACTTTGATTATGTGGTGGAAGATGCAGAACAGCTGTTACCACAAATGAAACAGAGTTATGAATTTCTGTTTGCCTATGGTCAGTCGCTGAATAAAGTAGGGCAGTATGAAAAGAGTGATTCCATACTGAAAATAGGAACTGAATTAAGTTCTGACCCCATGTTTTGGAATGTGATGGGTAACAACAGTCTGGCACAGGGCAGATACCGTGAAGCCGAGGAACGTTACAAGCATGCCTTCTATATGGTTCCCAACAGACTGTATCCGCTCTATCTGCTTGCAAAGCTGTACCACGCGGAGGGCGATACGGTACGTTTCCTGCAGATGGCAGAAATGGTGGAAGAGTTCATTCCAAAAGTGGAATCTGTAAATACTGAATCTCTGCGTACTGAAATAAGAGAACTAAAATCAACGTTAATTATGACCAATAACTGCAACCAATAGAAACTGATTTTGTGAATATAAGAAAATGAGAATTTCCTAGATT
>CALEFD010000040.1 GCA_937876995.1 uncultured Bacteroidales bacterium
CCAAACCGCCAGCATTGGCACCAGTGGTACATTCAACATAACCCATGTTACCCAAGTTGGTGAAAGTTACGGTTCCACCAGCAGGTGTTGAGAAACCGATGAGACCCACATAGCCCATACCGATGAGTCTACAGTTAGCACCCAAGGTAAGGTTCTCAATTACAGCGGGACCTGCAACGGCACCAATCAGACCGACACCACGGGTAGAGGGCTGGTTCACTTCAAGATAATCGATGGTGTGGAAGTCACCGTCGAATGTTCCGGTATAGGGAGAAGATTCAGTTCCGATGGCAACAAAACGTTCGTTGGCATCGTCTTCCATGTCAATGTCGTTCATCAGCTTCACGTTCAAAGAACGGTCTTCAGCCTGAGCAATCTTCTGTGAGAACCAAGCCAATTGCATGTCGGTTGAAATCTCATAGAAACCTTCTTCGTTGGGGTGCAGATAATCCGGATCAATATTGCCGCAGACTTCGCAGAAACCGTCCACGTAGGTATGCTCGGGAATTTCCACATCGGCAGCGTCATTGCTATATTGTACATCACCCTGTGGTGTACCGTCGCAACGGAAACCGTCAGAAGGCACAGCATAGACCATTGCGTGGTCGCCGAAAGGCCATGGATGTTCGTCGGTGCCAAGCGTCTGCTTGAAAGCAGTACCGTTTGCGCCATTCAGGATGTAGCACAACTCACCGGAAGTAACAGCATCGGGGGACAGCACTGTCACACCAGGTGCTACATTTCCGTAAGGATCGTCTATGCAATATACGCCACCTGTATAGTCAACCATTCCAGGGTTACGGGAGATGATGTTGTTGTCACCATCCATCACATTCATTGAACCAATCATGGCCACGTTCTGCATCACGGATGTAGCACTGCTCCAACCGATGAGACCGCCACAGTTGCTACCCATTTCTGAGTATATAGAACCGGCAAAAATACAATTGCGATATTCGGCAAAAGTTCCTTCGTTCACGGCGCACAGACCACCATTGGTGTTGTCGCCGGAGAAGGTGCTGGTGATGTTTACGGAACTTACACAGTTCTCCAAAATAGATGCGCCCTTGGTCGTACCGATAAAGCTGGCGTTGAAGTGGTTCTGTGAACTGAGCGTACCGGTCATGTTAAGGTTGCGTATTACAGCGCCGGCACCCGTCAAGGGAACCAGACCGTTACGTTCTGTGGTTACGTCAACCCATTCTATGTCAATGGTATGGCCACGTCCGTCAAAGGTTCCGTAGTACCAATTGCTGTGGTTCAGGAATTCCTTACGGCCTTCACCGTGATGGATGTCGGCATAAAGAGCAGCGTTACGATATTCAGCACCATAGGTGAAGTACTGAGCGAACCAGTCCATGTCGTACACAGTCTTCAACATATAGGTGCCGTTTTCGTCGCGTTCTACCTGAGTGGGATTCCAATAAGAGCAAACATCGCACTTACCATCCTCACAAGCAGTGTGGGCCTCGTGCTGCACACCAGTGTCGGTGTTACTGAAGGTGGGAGTAGCACCTTCTTCGAACTGACCGGAGCAAAGGGCCGGAGTGTCGGCATACACCTGCTTACGGGTCTTGAAGGGTACGGGATAGTCGTCCTCACCGATGTTCTGAGTCCACTGAATGTTGCTCTGGTCGTGGTTCAGCATGAAGCAGACAGCACCGCTCTTCAGCTGTTCTTCTGTGATCTGGGTACCTTCTGCATCTGTTGTGGCAGCCAGCTTTGTCAGATAGAAGTTGTTGGCAACAAGTCCTTCAGCAGCCTTTCCGGGGTTACGGCAAATGCTGTGTGAATCGCCTGGATCGGCCAGTTGGATGTCAGCAATCACCAAGTTGTTGGTCAGAACGCAGCGCTGGTCAGTCCAACCATGGATACCACCTACGCTTGTGGTTGCGTTACTGTGGATGGATGCCAATGACAAACAGTTGGAAACCACAGAACCCATATTGTTGATAGCTACGAAGCCTGCATGGGTTCCGTCACCGGCAATACCGGACTTGATGACCACCTTACTTACGCAGTTCTGGATGCGACCACCCTGGTTCCATGCTACGAAACCAGCTGCGTACTTGTAGTTGGTGGTGATGGTGCCGTCCACAATCAGGTTCTTGATTACACCTGTCCATGTTACATTGCGGAACAGAGCCTGTCCGTCAGCTTCGGCATAGGCATTCAGCGTAATGGTATGTCCGGCACCGTCGAATGTTCCGGCATAACGCGATTTGTCCACACCAATCATAGGCTGGTCGGCAGCACACACAATGTCGGCAGTCAATACAGCATTTGCCGTATTGTCGCCATTTGCAACAATTTCTGCGAATTCCCGAAGGTCTTCGGCAGAACCAATCTGATAGACGCCGTCAACTTGATCAAGCGCCCAAACAGAGGTACTTATCAGCCCAAAAAGTGCCGACAAGAAAACTTTTCGTAGTTTTGCTCTCATTTGTTGTTAGAATTAAAATTAATAAAAAAAATATATTACTATTATCTTTTATACCTATTATCTTATATCTCATCTGAATCCGTTTTGAATTTGACGAATGACAATTAAGGGAGAGTTGGCAACATCTTGAACCATTAATTAATTGTTTATTTATGGTAAAAAAATAATTCCAGACCGCAACCCTATTTGTCAGTGACAAAATCACGAATTTCATTAAGTTTTTTAACCTGCCCTTTCTCTATTGGCTGGCTTAGATGCTGTAAATTTACAAAAAAAATAAATATAATGAAAAAAATGTATAAAAAATGTATCTTCCATATCGGCTGTTTTCCTCAAATCGGGTCAATAATCGGTATAAATAACATATTTGTCAGTAGCATGCGCGTCTGTGTATTCCTGATACTCCATAGAAGTCGGAGCTAAATTCTTCAGGTAGCTTTGATGGAAAGAATATAGTTGTGAACGCAG
>CALEFD010000041.1 GCA_937876995.1 uncultured Bacteroidales bacterium
ATGGAGGTTTGGGCATTGGAGGGCTTCGGTGCTGCCAATATCCTGCAGGAGATTCTTACCATCAAGTCTGACGATGTTATGGGTCGTGCCAAGGCTTATGAGGCTATCGTGAAGGGTGATAATCTGCCACGTCCGGGTGTCCCCGAGGCAATGAACGTGTTGTTGCACGAGTTGCGAGGCCTGGCATTGTCAGTAAAGCTTGAAAAATAAATGTAGGTATAAATAAGTAAAGAGATTTTGTATTATGTCAATTAAAGATAATAAGCAACAAGCCGGTTACAGCCATATTTCAATCGGACTTGCCTCTCCAGAGGAGATTTTGGCACAGTCAAGTGGCGAGGTGCTGAAGCCGGAGACTATCAACTATCGTACCTACAAGCCCGAGCGCGACGGTCTGTTCTGCGAGCGCATCTTCGGTCCTGTGAAGGACTACGAGTGCCACTGCGGTAAGTACAAGCGTATCCGTTATAAGGGTATCGTCTGCGACCGATGCGGTGTTGAGGTTACCGAGAAGAAGGTACGTAGAGAGCGTATGGGACACATCCAATTGGTTGTGCCTGTAGCTCATATCTGGTATTTCCGTTCACTTCCTAATAAGATGGGTTATCTGTTGGGTATTCCTACCAAACAGCTTGATTCAATTATATATTATGAACGTTACGTAGTTATTCAGCCGGGTGTATATGCCGAAGAACATGCTTTGGGTAGCAACCGTTTGGATCTGCTCTCAGAAGAAGAGTATCTGGATATTATTGACAAACTTCCAAAAGATAATCAGTATCTGGAAGATTCAGATCCTAACAAGTTCGTAGCAAAGATGGGTGCTGAAGCTATCTATGATTTGCTGAGCCAGTTGGATTTGGATAAGTTGTCATACGAACTGCGTAACCGTGCTAATACAGATACATCTCAGCAGCGTAAGACCGAAGCTTTGAAGCGTCTTCAGGTTGTAGAGTCTTTCCGTGCATCACGCGAACTGAATCGTCCTGAATGGATGATTTTGAAGGTGATACCGGTTACTCCTCCTGAATTGCGTCCTTTGGTTCCGCTGGATGGTGGTCGTTTTGCTACTTCCGATCTGAATGATCTGTATCGTCGCGTTATAATTAGAAATAACCGTCTGAAACGTCTTATTGAAATTAAGGCTCCGGAGGTTATTCTGCGTAACGAAAAACGTATGCTTCAGGAAGCTGTTGACAGCTTGTTCGATAACAGCCGTAAGGCAAGTGCAGTTAAATCGGAAGCTAACCGTCCGTTGAAATCACTTTCAGATTCACTGAAGGGTAAGCAGGGACGTTTCCGTCAGAACTTGCTTGGTAAGCGTGTTGACTATTCTGCACGTTCAGTTATTGTGGTTGGTCCTGAACTGAAGATGGGTGAATGCGGTATTCCAAAACTGATGGCTGCAGAACTTTTCAAACCATTCATTATCCGTAAGTTGATAGAACGTGGTATTGTAAAGACTGTAAAATCGGCTAAGAAGATTGTAGATAGAAAGGATCCTATTGTTTGGGATATTCTGGAATATGTAATGAAGGGTCATCCGGTACTTTTGAACCGTGCGCCGACACTTCACCGTCTGGGTATCCAGGCGTTCCAGCCTAAGATGATTGAAGGTAAAGCAATTCAGTTGCACCCGTTAGCATGTACAGCGTTTAACGCCGACTTTGACGGTGACCAGATGGCTGTTCACTTGCCATTGAGCAATGAAGCTGTTTTGGAAGCACAGATGCTTATGCTTCAGTCTCATAATATCCTGAATCCTGCAAACGGTGCTCCTATTACAGTGCCTTCACAGGATATGGTATTGGGTCTGTATTATATAACAAAATTGCGTAAGGGTGCTATGGGTGAAGGCTTGACCTTCTACGGACCTGAAGAGGCTCTTATTGCATATAACGAAGGTAAAGTTGATATTCATGCTATAGTTAAGGTGATGGTTGACGATGTTAACGAAGAGGGTGAAGCTATCAAGCACTTGGTAGAGACATCTGTAGGTCGTGTAATCGTAAACGAGATTGTACCTAACGAAGTTGGTTTTATCAACTACATCATATCAAAGAAGACTTTGCGCGATCTTATCAGCGAAGTTATTAAGAAGGTAGGTGTTGCACGTGCTTGCGAATTCCTGGATGGTATTAAGAACTTAGGTTACCAGATGGCGTTCAAGGGTGGTTTGTCATTCAACTTGAGTGATATTATTATTCCTGAAGAGAAAGAACAGCTTGTAGCTAAAGGTAACGAAGAAGTTGAAGGTATCTTGGCAGAATATAACATGGGTCTTATAACCGATAACGAACGTTATAATAAGGTGATTGACGTTTGGACTCACGTTAACGAAGATCTTTCTAAGGTTCTTATGAAGACTATCTCTTCTGACGATCAGGGCTTCAACTCAGTATATATGATGCTTGATTCCGGTGCCCGTGGTTCTAAGGAGCAGATTCGTCAGCTTTCAGGTATGCGTGGTCTGATGGCTAAACCTCAGAAGGCCGGTGCAGAAGGCGCTCAGATTATTGAGAACCCAATTCTTTCTAACTTTAAGGAGGGATTGAGCGTGCTTGAGTACTTTATCTCTACTCACGGTGCTCGTAAGGGTCTTGCCGATACCGCTTTGAAGACTGCCGATGCCGGTTATCTGACTCGTCGTCTTGTTGACGTTTCTCACGATGTTATCATTACCGAAGAGGATTGTGGTACATTGCGTGGCTTGGTATGTTCAGCTCTTAAAGAGAACGAAGAGGTTGTTGCATCACTCTATGATAGAATTTTGGGCCGTGTTTCTGTACACGATGTTATTCACCCAACAACAGGTGAACTGCTAGTAGCAGGTGGACAGGAGATTACAGAAGCTATTGCCAAGAAGATAAGCGATTCACCTATTGAAAGTGTAGAAATACGTTCAGTATTGACTTGCGAAAGCAAACATGGTGTATGTGCTAAGTGTTATGGCCGTAACCTGGCTACCGGTCGTTTGGTAGAGAAGGGCGAGGCTGTAGGTGTTATTGCAGCACAGTCAATTGGTGAACCTGGTACTCAGCTTACATTGCGTACTTTCCACGCCGGTGGTACCGCTTCTAACATTGCTGCAAATTCACGTTTGGTTGCAAAATACGATTGCCGCATAGAATTTGATGAATTGCGCGTTGTAGAAGCTACAAAGGCTACAGGAGAAAATGTACAGGTAATTGTAGGTCGTCTTGGTGAAGCTAAGTTTATTGATGAAAATACCGGTATTGCACTTTCTACCCATACTTTGCCATACGGTTCTACACTCTATGTGAAGGAGGGCGATAAGGTTAAGAAGGGTGATTTGATTGCTGAATGGGATCCATTTAACGCTCTTATCATAACAGAAGTAGCCGGTACAGTTAAACTTGAATCAGTAATTGAAAACGTTACATATAAGGTAGAATCTGACGAATCTACCGGTTTGGAAGAGATTATCATCATAGAAACCAGAGATAAGGTTAAGATTCCTACAGCTCTTATTGTTGACGAAAATGGTGAAGTACTGCGTTCATATAACTTACCTGTAGGTGGTCACGTAGTTATCAAAGATGGTCAGAAATTGGCTGCCGGCGATACTCTTGTTAAGATTCCACGTGTTCAGGGTAAGGCTGGTGATATTACCGGTGGTCTGCCACGTGTAACTGAATTGTTCGAGGCTCGTAACCCGTCTAATCCTGCAGTTGTTGCTGAAATTGATGGTACAGTTCACATGGGTAAGATTAAGCGTGGTAACCGTGAGATTTCTGTTGTATCAAGAACAGGCGATGAAAAGAAGTATTTGGTTGCTTTGTCAAAACAGATTCTTGTTCAGGAAGGCGACTATGTACGTGCAGGAACCCCATTGTCGGATGGTGCTATTACTCCATCAGATATTTTGGCAATTAAAGGTCCTACCGCTGTTCAGGAATATATCGTAAACGAAGTTCAGGATGTATATCGTCTGCAGGGTGTTAAGATTAATGACAAGCACTTTGAGATTATTGTACGTCAGATGATGCGTAAGGTGGAAATTGATGAACCGGGTGATACTCGTTTCTTGCCACAGCAGAGTGTTGACAAACTTGAATTTATGGAAGAGAACGATAGAATCTGGGGCAAAAAGGTTGTTACCAATGCCGGTGATTCTGAAAACTTGCACGAAGGACAGATTGTTACAGCACGTAAGTTACGTGATGAGAACTCAATGCTTAAACGTAAAGATATGCGTTTGGTTCAGGTTCGTGATGCTGTTCCTGCAACATCAACTCAGGTACTTCAGGGTATTACAAGAGCTGCGTTGGCTACTCAGAGCTTTATGTCTGCTGCATCTTTCCAGGAGACAACAAAGGTTCTTAACGAAGCTGCAATTAATGGTAAATCGGATAGCTTGTTAGGTATGAAGGAGAACGTAATTTGCGGTCACTTGATTCCTGCAGGTACCGGTCTGCGTGACTTCGAAAAGATTGTTGTTGGAAGTAAAGAGGAGTATGATCGTGTTCAGGCAAGCCGCGATGCTATTGTTGACCTGAATTTTTCAAGATGATTGATTAATACTTGATATTAAGTAGAGAGGGTGGTTGAAATTTCAGCCACCCTCTCTCGCTTATTTGCAGTATGTAAGGTTGTTTATACTGCCGGCAGACTGTTGCCGTTTATTTTTCTATATACATCAAGTGCATATACATCGGTCATTCCACTTATGTAATCCAATACGGCAAGTATCTTTGTGTAGGTATCTGTAGCTGCAATCTCATATTGGCTGCTTACCCTGCCTATCAGTAGTTTGGAGTATTCGTTTTCCGGATTCATTACTGCGTTGACCATAATATCAAGCAGTGTACTTATTATCTGAAAACCTGCCAATTCCACATCGAGCACCTCTTTTGAACGGTAAATTCTGTTGAATGAAATCTTAGCACAGGTTTTATATGCTTCTTTCATTCGTGGAGTAATATTATCTATGAGTGAACCGCAGAATGTGCCATTCATTATGGCCGATTCGTTGTCTAAAAATACTTGAGTACACTCTTTGATAAGAAGTCCAATAAGTTTGGAACGTAGATATGATACCTGTTCGTTTACATCGCTTACCATTGAGATAATTCCCTCTATGTGTTGTTTTTCATCTTCAGCAATGAATGCCATCATCAACTCTTTTGTTTCAGCAGTGGACAATAGCTTAAGTTTGTGAGCATCCTCTAAATCCATAAGCAGGTAACAGATATCGTCGGCTGCTTCTACCAAATATACTAATGGATAACGTACATATTTTAGATATTCACCTTCTGCAGAAAGACGAATTATGCCCAATTCATCGGCAATTTTCTTGAATATAGGGGCTTCGCTGTCAAAGAAACCAAACTTATTCTTCTGTTCGGCATAGATTGATGAATAGGGGTATTTTACAATAGATGCCAAAGTAGAATAGGTCATAGCAAAACCTCCTTTTCTACGTCCTAAAAATTGATGTGCCAACAAACGGAAGGCATTTGCGTTTCCTTCAAAGTTTATGATATCTGTCCATTGGGCCATATTATCTTTGAACGATTCTTCCAGATAGCCTCCTTTTCCCTGTTTGAAAAAGGCTGAAATAGCTTTTTCACCCGAATGACCGAATGGAGGATTTCCCATATCGTGCGCTAAACAGGCTGTAGATACTATGTTGCCAATTTCCGGAACAAAAGTGTTTCCTAATGAAGCATTTCTTTCTATTAGGTGTTTAGCTATGTTGTTACCTAAAGAACGACCTACGCACGATACTTCCAAACTGTGTGTTAGACGGTTATGTACAAAAACACTTCCCGGTAATGGAAACACTTGTGTTTTATTTTGCAATCTTCTAAAAGGAGCAGAGAAAATAACTCTGTCGTAATCGCGCAGAAAAACAGATCTGTCATCGCGTTCTACGGTATGTATATCTTCCATTCCTAATCTTTTGTTGGAGATAAGTCTTTCCCAATTCATTGATATCTTCTTAAAGTTTATCTTCAAAAGTAATTGTTTTGTATCATTTAAACCAAATTATAATTAGTTTTTTGCTGAAATTGTGTACTTTCGCTTTTAGAAACCGCAAGTAAACAAATATGAAGGTACAAATTATAAATCGTTCGCATCATCCACTGCCTGAGTATGCAACTGAATTGTCGGCAGGAATGGATTTGAGAGCCAATATAGATGCTCCTATAGTTTTAAAACCAATGCAGCGTTGCATTATTCCTACAGGCTTGTATATGGCACTGCCGGCAGGTTATGAAGCTCAGGTAAGACCCCGTAGCGGACTTGCTATAAAGAAGGGTATTACAGTTCTGAATTCTCCGGGAACCATAGATGCCGATTATCGTGGTGAGGTAGGTGTTATTCTTATTAATCTGTCTCAGGAAGATTGGACTGTAACCGATGGTGAGCGTATTGCTCAGATGGTTATAGCGCGTCACGAGCAGGTGGAGTGGAATCAGGTAGAAATACTTGATGAAACAGAACGCGGGGCAGGTGGTTTTGGTCATAGCGGTATTTGATTATGAGAATCCGTAATCTTCTGTTGCTGGTTTTACTGTGCGCATTAAGTTCGTGCAGTATGCTACGTAGTATAGGTATTTCAACAAAACAACAGGATGATGTAACGGATTATGATGATTTCCGTAGAGATTATTTTTATTATGAGGCATTGAATCAGATGCAACAGGAGAATTACGATGCTGCTTTTCAGCTGTTGAATTATTGTAACAAGATAGATAGTACATCGGCAGCAGTTAATTATAATTTGGCACAGTTGTATATTCTTCTGAACGATAAGACCAGAACAACTGAATTGTTGAATCTTGCAATAAAACAGGACCCTGACAATTACTGGTACTATAATCTTACCGGACTTTACTACGCACAAAATCACAAACCATATCAGGCCATATCTCTTTTTGAAGAGATGATGAATAGGTTCCCTACACGCACAGAGGTTCTTATGACGTTGGCAGAACTTTATGATGAAACGCGCCAGTACGATAAGGAGTTGCAGATGCTGAACAGATATGCTGTAATAGAGGATGTGTGGGATGAACTCTCTTCGCAACGTTTTCTATGTTATCTGCGTATGGGTGAGATAGATTCGGCCTACTATGAGATAGAAGATAATTTTGGCGATATGGTACAGATTTTATCGCAGAGTGTAAATAATCTTGCAGGGGTAAATCTTGTATTGAGACTTTGTGAAACTGCATTGAAGAATAATCCTAAGTTGTCTGCTGCTTACTATTATTCCGCAATATCGATGTTCCAGATACAAGATGAAGAGAACTCTTTGGCTATTCTTGCAGATGGCATAGAGATGGTTCCGGATAGTATAGGAAAGGCTTCTCTTTATGGTCTGCGCAGTGAATTATATTATACTATGGGACGTCCTGACGATGCGTTTTTGGACTACGATTCCACTTTGTTGTATAATCCTAACGATATTGGTGTGCAGAATAACTATGCGTATTATCTGTCGGTAGCCGGTAAAGATTTGGAAAAGGCATTAAGAATGAGCGCCAATACACTAAAAGCAGAACCAAATAATCCTACATATTTGGATACGTATGCCTGGATTCTGTTTAAGATGAAACGTTACCAGGAGGCAAAAGAGTATATAATTCGTGCTCTTAATGAAGAGGGAGAAAAGTCGGCTGATGTGGTTGAACATTATGGCGATATACTTTATATGTGTGGAGATATAGAGGGTGCAGTGGAAAATTGGCACAAAGCAGTTAGGTTGAATAGTACATCGCCTACACTGCAGGAGAAAATAAATCAGGAAAAATATATAGAGTAAATATGAGAATATTTTATAAGGTTTCAGGTTTACTATTGATGTTGTTTTTTGTAGCATCTTGTGGTACAACCGGTACTGTCAAAAAACAAAAATTGTCAAAAGCCGAGGATAATTATGTTACTTTGGCAAAACAGATGTTAGATACTCCTGTAAATCCGGAGATAACTGCCGATACAAAGATAAAGCTGGGTATGGGTAGTTACGATGCTACACTTAAGATGCGTTGGAACGAGAGTATCCAGATAAGTGTAACTATGTTAGGCATAATGGAGATTATACGCATAGAGTGTCTGCCCGATATGATTGTCTTTATAGACAGAAGCTCACAAAAATATGCAGTAGAACATTATGCCGATGTGCCATACAGAAACTTTACAGGTCTGGATTTTTATTCTCTGCAGGCACTGTTTTGGAATAAAATTTTTGTGCCGGGATATGCAGATCCTGAAATGGCAATTCAAAAGATTAAGATGTCTGAACAGACAGAAACAGGTTTGACTTTAACATCTACGGAATACGATTATGTATTCAAAATAGATTCAAACAAACATCTGTTGCAAACATCTAAAAGCGGTTTGGGATATAACGTATCTGTGAATTACGGTAACTTTAAGCAGATGTCAGAGAGTGTGGTTATTCCTCATAATATTGATTTGGAATTTAACTTAACAGGTCATACAAGTAAAATTGGCATTGTGTTGGATGATGTTTCCATAGAGAAGGGTAATTGGCCTAACAGAACATCTGTTAGCACCAGATATAAACGTTACAAGATTAAAGAGATATTGGATCCGTTTCTATGAAAAGAATACTTGTAGTATATATGCTGATTTCTCTGTGCGTAGTATCGTATGCACAGACCAATGCGTTGATAGAACAGATGCAGAAGGAGCGTGCTGCAATAGAGCAACAGATTTCCGAATCGGAAAAGCTTTTGGCAGGAACCGAAGGCGATATTGCTACTCAGGTGGCAAATTTGAATACCATTTCGGCACTTCTTAAGGAGCGTAAGAAACTATTGGAACAGACAAAAAAGGATATTCGTTCTCTGAATGCTCAGACATTGAAATTAGAGACTGAAATAAAACAGTTGCAGAGTGAATATGATGAATGTTCCAATCGTTATGCAGATGCTTGTCGGTTTTATCAGCATCAGCAGGTATCTTTTAATCCTATTACTTTTCTGTTTTCATCGTCAACATTTAAACAGCTTACACGCAGAATGCGTTACATAGGTGAATATTCTTCATCACTTGAATCTTTGGCAGTAGAAATAAAAGAGAAACAGGATACATTAAAGAGTAAGAAGGCACAGATTGAATTGGCGCGAGAAGAGAAGCTGATTTTGCAGAAGGAGCAACAGAAAAACGAAGCGGCTGTGGCAGCAGAGGAGAAGAGCCAGCGTGCTATTGTCAATAAATTGAAGAGTAAACGTACAGCGTTGAAAAGAGAGATTCAGTCACAGCAGAAAAAGATTACTGAACTGAATAAGGAGATTGACAGACAGATACAGCTGGCAATTAAAGAGCAACAAAAAGAGACTCAGACCGGCGGAGCTATAAAGGTAGAAGAAGATATTAAACTGACAGGTAGTTTTGAAAGCAATAAAGGTAAACTGCCTATACCTATAACTGGCTCTTATTTGATAGTAGGTAATTACGGAGTACAGAATGTAGCCGGAATGAAAGATGTGAAAATCAATAATTTAGGTATTGATATTCAAGGAACAGAAGGTTCGCAGGCCAGAGTTATATTCAATGGTGTAGTAACTACTGTATTCCAGCAAGGAAAGGGACAGATAGGTGTGTTAGTGCGTCACGGAAAGTATATTTCAGTATATTGTAATCTGTCTGAAATTGCCGTTAAAAAGGGCGATGAACTAAAGACCGGCGATATAATAGGTAATATCCATAAATCTGATAACGGTCAACGGATTCTGCATTTCCAGCTTCACAAGGAGACTGCAAAATTAAACCCGATGGATTGGTTACGCCGTTAATCAGATTCCGTTTAACAGATTGTAGTAGGTAGATAGTGCCTCACTTATCTCCTCTATTTTGATGAACTCATTGGCAGTGTGTGAACGTGCTGAACTACCCGGACCCATTTTAAATGAAGGACAAGAGAGTATGGCCTGATCTGATAATGTAGGTGAACCAAAAGGTTTTAGCCCCATTTCATCGGCTTTTTTTGTTATTTTATCTACAAGCGGTGAACTTTGGTTATGTCCCAATAATGATGATGAATTCAGCACAAAAGAACGTGCTTTAAGTGTGCACCATTCGGGCATCTTTTTCTCCAATAGATTGAAAATATCGTTATTGCTGTAAAGTTCGTTTGAACGTATGTCTATGGTGAATGTACACAAATCGGGTACAACATTGTGTTGTGTTCCGCTGTTTATCATTGTTACACTCATCTTAACAGCGCCCAGCAGAGGTGATTCTTTCAGTTCTAATGGCAACTTTTTTATTATCTGAATAATGTCTATTGCACGATACAGAGCGTTGATTCCCTCTTCTCTTGCGGCGTGTCCTGAAACACCCTTAACCTCTGCATCTATAACCATAAGACCCTTTTCTGCAATGGCAGGTTGCATATCGGTAGGTTCTCCCACAATGGCCAGAGCTATTTCCGGCAAGGTGTTGCCAAATAACGGTGCAATACTTTTCATACCATCTGCACCGCTTACTTCTTCTTCTGCCGATGCGACAAAGAGCATATTATAACTCTGTTCAGTCTTGTCAAGCTGGCAGAATGTATGCAATAGTGATACTAACGAAGCTCCTGCATCGTTGCTGCCCAGTCCATAAAGTTTTCCATCTTTTATAGTGGCTTCAAACGGGTTTATGCTCCACGCAGAGACAGGTTTTACAGTATCAATATGCGAATTGAGCAGAACAGTGGGCTTGTTGCTCTCCCAATGGTGGCTTTTACACACAATGTTATTGCAGATTCTTTCCGGTGTGTATCCTTGTTCTACAAACCATTCAAACACTATATCTGCAGCAACTTTTTCGTTGCGGCTTATGCTCTCTGTTGAGATGAGTTTTGTCAACAGTGATACAACTTTTTCTGTATCTGTAGTTTTATTTATCATATTTCTGCTCAATATTGCGGGTGTAAAGGTAGTCAATGGTTCGGTATTGCGCAAATTATTGTAACTTTGCAGCGCAAACAAAGAATATATACTTGTAAAGATGATAACTATAGATCAGTTAAAAGAGATTTTAGACCGTACCGAGGCATTAAAAAGGTATTTGAATATAGATGCCAAGGTTATTCAGGTAGAAGAAGAACAGCTAAGAACTCAGGCACCGGGTTTTTGGGACGATCCAAAAAAGGCGGAGGCGCAGATGAAAAAGGTAAAGGGTTTGCAGGCGTGGATAGATGGATATAAAGAGGTTCGCGCTTTGGCAGACGAATTACAGTTGGCTGTAGATTTCTTTAAAGAAGAGTTGGTTACAGAGCAGGAGGTAGATGATATATATCAGAAATCGTTGGCTGCCATAGAGTCTTTGGAACTGAAAAATATGCTTCGCGAAGAGGCCGATCAGATGGACTGTGTACTAAAGATCAATTCAGGTGCAGGTGGTACAGAGAGTCAGGACTGGTCACAGATGCTTATGCGTATGTATATGCGCTGGGGCGAAGAGAACAACTACAAAGTAACTATAGCAAATATACAGGATGGCGATGAAGCCGGTATTAAACAGGTTACTATGGAGATAGAGGGCCCGTATGCTTATGGTTATCTGAAAGGTGAAAACGGTGTACACAGATTGGTAAGAGTATCGCCCTACAACGCACAGGGTAAGCGTATGACATCTTTTGCAAGTGTCTTTGTAACTCCGCTTATTGATGATTCAATAGAGGTGGAGATAAGCCCGGCACTTATAACATGGGATACATTCCGTAGTGGTGGAGCCGGTGGTCAGAATGTGAATAAGGTAGAATCGGGTGTACGTCTGCGTTATCAGTTTAAAGATCCATATACCGGTGTGGAAGAGGAGATTCTTATTGAAAATACTGAAACTCGAGATCAGCCAAAGAATAAGGAGCGTGCTTTGCAACATTTGCGTTCAATCCTTTACGACAAGGAATTGCAACATCGTATGGCTGAACAGGAAAAGGTGGAAGCCGGTAAGAAGAAAATTGAATGGGGTTCACAAATCCGTTCATACGTTTTTGACGACAGGCGTGTAAAGGATCATCGTACAGGACATCAGACATCCGATGTTAATGGTGTGATGGATGGTCGTATTGATGGCTTTATTAAATCATATTTAATGAGTTTTGCCGAATCGGCAGAGAATAATATCTGATAAGATGGCTATAGAGATAGAAAGAAAATTTCTGGTTACATCGGCTGCGTATAAAAAGGCTGCATATAACTTTTACGATATGGTGCAGGGATATATTGCACACGAAAAGGGTAATTCTGTTAGAGTGCGTATTACCAATACTGAAGCTGTTATGACTATTAAAGGTCCATCGGACAGTAAGGGTATGAGCCGCTATGAATGGAATCATCAGATTCCGGTGGAAGATGCTAAAGAGTTGCTGAAATTATCGCAGGGCGGTGTAATAGAAAAGAGACGTTATTTGGTGCATTCAGGGCCGCACGTGTTTGAGATAGATGAATTCTATGGCGATAATGAGGGGTTGGTGATAGCAGAAGTTGAATTACAATCGGAAAATGAGACGTTTGAAAAGCCGTCGTTTGTAGGTAAAGAGGTTACCGGAGACAGACGATACTATAACGCTTATCTTACAACAAATCCTTATAAGAGCTGGACAGAATAGTGTTCGGCTCTACTTTTTTTTCCAAAACAGGGGCTTAATTACAAAATATCCGCAAGCAGAACCTGTAATTACTCCTATGGTATTGCATACCAAATCCATCCATTCGCCGCTACGTTGGTCTGTAAGATAGAGTTGTGCCAATTCCATGGTTCCACTAAACAAAATGGGAGCTAGAATAGCAAGCAGGATAAGTTTTTTACCGCTTAAACTGCTGTGGTGCCTCAAGTATTCTGCCCATAGTATTAGTTCAAAACCTCCATACATACAGATATGTGCCAATTTATCTATATTGGTAATGGTTTTCAATTCTGTTTCAGGGGGATTGAAAAGCGATAGAAAAACTATTATGGCCAGTATTAGTATGGATAGCGGATATGTGGTAAGTACTCTTTTCATTGCAATAAACAGGTTTTTATGCTGCAAAATTAGTTAATCTACAGGATAAATGCTATTATTGCACTACAATTAATCAAAACACATAAATATACCAATGAGAAAGTTGTTTAGAGGAGATTATTTTTACTTTTCAAAATCGGACAGAATAGCAGCTTTTATTCTGTTGTTGATAATCATAGTTGCAAATGTTTTGCGTGTAAAGTTAGATAGGCCTGTTTCGCCGGAAATAGTGGCTAATGTTGATACATTGTTTGTTACCAAATCCAAAGCAGATACGGTTAAAATTAAAAAGGAACCACCGGTGTACAATGATTATAGAAAGAATAGCAGTAGGCGTAGTACAAGTGTTAAATCCGTAGCAGTTAAGAAGGAAACTCCTGTAGATACATTACCTAAACAACCTCTATTTGTTCAGTATAAACGTAAAGAGGTTCCTGCTCAAGCTATAGATTTGAATGTGGCAGATACAACAGCTTTGGTGCTACTACCGGGAATAGGCAGTTACTATGCCAAAAGGATAGTAGAATATAGAGAATTGTTAGGTGGATATGTCAGTGTAGAACAGTTAAAGGAGATAAACGGTATTCAGGATTCCGTTTTACGTTGGTTTATAATTACAGATACTGTACCTGTAAGAAAGATAAATATCAACAAACTTTCTTTATCTAAATTGCGTAACCATCCTTATATTAGTTTTTATCAGGCAAAGGCCATTACGGAATACAGAGGTTCGGAAGGCGATATAAAAAGTCCTGCTCAACTCTCTTTTATGGAAGAGTTTTCAGAGCAGGACCTGATAAAATTAGAACCTTATTTATCTTTTGAATAAGGTTTAGTAGTTTGCTATTTCTGCTATCTTCATTGGTATGTCGATATTGTCCATCTGGCCTGTAAAGTTTTCAGCACCGGCACCAATTGCAAATACAGGTACGTATGCAGCAGTATGTGCACCCGATGACCAACCAACCAGTGCAATTTCGCTCATAATCTGAACAGCCAAATCTGACAATTTGTTCACGCTATAGTACTCTTCCTCTTTCTTTGCGCTTTCGCCCATTCCAAAGGTTTCTACGTATGCAGAGCGCAGACGATTTTCCTGGTCTTTAGAAAGTTTAACTTTATCCCAGAATCCAAAGTGCTCCTTTAACTCTGCTTCAACCTCTTCCCAAGTGAGAACATCGCCAACCTTGCGTCCCAACTCTTCCAAATGTGAACTGAATGCGTCTTCGCTCATGTTTTGGTATTGCAGAGCCTGCAGATTCATTCTGTATTGACCTAAGGTACCCATACTCATACCACCGGTTTCGTGGTCGGCAGTAACTACAATAAGAGTCTCTTTTGGATGCTTCTGATAGAAATCGTATGCAACCTGAATGGCATTGTCAAAATCAATAACCTCCTTAACTGTAGAAGCTGCATCGTTTCCGTGGCCGCTATGGTCAATTTTACCACCTTCCATCATAATGAAGAAACCTTTTTTATTGTCTTTCATCAGGAAGTCGATAGCAGATTCTGTTAATTGTGCCAAAGTTAAATCGTCTTCTTCTCTGTCGATAAGGAATTTAAGAGATTCCATACCTTCCTGCTGTGGGAAGAGTATGATTTTGTCTGCCGATTCTGCATTGGCTTTGTATTCATCATAGCCCATTGCAATAGTGTAACCTGCATCTTCTGCAACTTTGTATGAACCACCGTCATCAAATCTTCTGTCGTGAGCAGAACTAAAATGACCACCACCAAAGAATTCAAAACCAGATTCTGCCAATTGGTTGCTGATAGCGTGGTAGTTGTTACGTGATAATTGGTGTGCGTAGAATGAACCAGGTGTGGCATGGTTTATACATACGGTACTACCTATACCTACTTTTTTACCA
Source organism: uncultured Bacteroidales bacterium (assembly GCA_937876995.1). Classification (GTDB taxonomy): domain Bacteria; phylum Bacteroidota; class Bacteroidia; order Bacteroidales; family Bacteroidaceae; genus Colenecus. The sequence continues at coordinate 14,872 of CALEFD010000041.1, forward strand.
GCTTTTTTAGCCATCTCTGCTATTGATTCTGCTGCGCTCTCTCTGTCGGGCAACATGCCTAACATACCGCTATTGGTTTTCTTACCCGATGCAAGTGCTGTACCTGCGGCTGCACTGTCTGTAATAAAGGTGTTTGCCGCATAGCTGAATGCAATACCTGTATATGGGAATTGGGCAAAACATAGAGGTTTATATCCAATAACGCCTTCAACATCTGCCAAATACATCTGTGCTGCAGCTACTTCGTTAGTTCCCATACCGTCTCCTATAAAATAGAATACGTATTTTGGAGTCTTTGCCCCGGCAGTCATCGTAACAAAAATCACTGCCAATGTTAATAAAAACTTCTTCATGTTAGTTATTTGATTAGTTCCATAGATAAAATTCTTATATCTCTAATAGGTCTGTCACTTGGGTCGGTAGTAGCTTTTTGAATCTTCTCAACTACATCCATACCATCTGTTACTTCGCCAAAAACAGTGTACTGATTGTCCAGGAATGGTGTGCCACCAACTGTTGTGTAGGCCTCTATCTGTTCAGTAGTAAAGTGAAAACCACCTTGTTTGTCAAATATAGATTCTGTCTCTGCTATAAGTTTTTCCTGTAACTGTTTAAGACCGGCATTATCAGAAGCTTGCTGTAATTTAATGATTGTATCTCTGTTTTCCATACAAAGATTGTTGAATATACCTTGCAAAGTTTGTTCTGCAAGTTGTGATTCCATCTGTTGCAAGTCACGTTCCTTATATTTTTTACCGGTAACTATGTAAAATTGTGAACCGGAAGATCTCTTCTGTGGATTCACCTGGTCTGCCTGACGTGCAGCGCTAAGTGCGCCATACTTATGAAAGTATTTTGGGTAGATGAATTCTGCAGGTAGAGTATAATCGGGACCGCCAGAACCAAGTCTTGCACCTTTTTCGGCAGTTTTTGAATCCGGGTCACCAGCCTGTACCATAAAATCACGAATTACACGGTGAAACAAAGTGCTGTCATAATATTGTTCTTCCACCAACTTTATAAAGTTATCTCTATGGGAAGGAGTCTCATTGTAAAGCTTTATGTTTATATCTCCTTCGGTGGTTTTAATTAAAACTTTTGTTTCCGGTTCCTGTGATTGTGCACTGGCATTTTTTGCACTATTGCCATTGCAAGAATTGATTGTTACTGCCATGATGATTGAAAGTAAAGTAATTTTAAGTTTCATATCTAAATATCTCTTATAATTTTACAAAGATAGTATTATAGATTGGATTTTATGCGGTGTGTTAATAAACTTTGGCAAAAAAGTTAATGTTTATTAACTCAACTATAGAGAAAATGAAAAAGTAATACAAATTCTTTAATGATAATTTGGAAATATGGCGTAAAATGCAGACTTTTGCATTTAAGTTACTAATTAATATAGCATCGTGATCGTGGAAGAAGGATTTGTAAAAAAATGTAGTCGATTGGTTTCCAGGTATTTGAATACCAGGGTAGTGTTCGTAATAGATGTGCTTTTATCTGTCTTGGCCTCTTTCTTGATGCTATTGGCTGCGAGCGGCACCGATAAAGGTGCCGAAATAACTCCGTTTATAATCCTGCAATGGAGTATTGCTTCAGGAGTGTTTTTTGCAATTGCTTCAATTATTACCAGAAGCTACAGAATCATTATTCGTCACTCCACAATGCGCGATTTGGCGAATTTAGTGACAGTGGTTACTCTTTCAGAATTGATGCTGGGTGCTGTTGTTTATATAGTTGAAGATACGCCATTATCTGAGATATTATGGTTGATGTTGCTTGATTCCATATTTACCTTCCTGCTTCTGATTGTAGTACGTTTGGCTATGATTGTAAGCTATGATCTGTTTAAATCTAAAATGCGTGAACGTATGAACATAAAACGTATTTTAGTATATGGAACACACGAAAAATCAATTGCAGTTATTACACGTCTTTTAGATTCTTCACACTATGACATAGTGGGCTTTATAAGTCCCTCTTCTTCTGATAAACGTATCAGGATTTCCAACTTCAAGGTATATCATGCAAGTACGGAAGAAGAATTGAATAGTCTGGCCACCGATTTGGGTTTAAGCGGTATTTTGTTTACTACAGAACAGGATGCTCAGACAGAACAGGACAGACTTATCCAAATGGCAACATCATTGAATATCAAGATATTGGTGGTACCAAGTATCAATGAAGTTGAAGGTAATAACTTGTTGCATTACAGAGTTCGTGAGATCAAAATTGAAGATCTTTTAGGTCGTCCTGAGATAGAAATTTCAATAGATGAAATTAAAAAGAGATTTTCCGATAATGTTATTTTGGTAACAGGTGCTGCAGGTTCTATTGGTTCTGAGCTTTGCAGACAGTTGGCTCAATTTAATGTTAAGAAATTGGTGTTGTTTGACAATGCAGAAACACCTATGCACAATATCAGATTGGAATTAGAAGATACATATCCCGATTTGAACTTTGTTCCTGTAATAGGTGATGTACGTAGTGTTGACAGATTGGATTTTGTGTTCCGTGAACATCGTCCTTCTGTAGTATTCCATGCAGCAGCATATAAACACGTTCCTTTGATGGAGGAGAACCCATGCGAAGCTGTGCATGTAAATGTTATAGGTTCTAAAAATGTGGCAGATAAATGTTTGCAGTATGGAGTAGAGATGATGGTTATGGTAAGTACCGATAAAGCCGTTAATCCTACAAATATAATGGGTTGCACCAAGAGATTGGCAGAGATATATGTTCAGTCATTAGGATTGGCATTAACCAGTGGTAAGCAGGAGGGTAACACAAGATTTGTAACAACCAGATTCGGTAATGTGCTTGGTTCAAATGGTTCTGTTATACCTCGTTTCCGCAAACAGATTGAATGTGGTGGTCCGGTTACAGTTACCGATCCGGAGATTAACCGTTTCTTTATGACTATTCCGGAAGCTTGTCGATTGGTTATGGAGGCAGCTACAATATCTACAGGAAATCAGATAGTAGTATTCGATATGGGTACTCCTGTTAAGATAGTGGATCTTGCCCGCAGAATGATAGAATTGGCAGGTTTTGTTCCTGAAAAAGATATTCCAATAGTATTTACAGGATTGCGTCCGGGTGAAAAATTATATGAAGAGGTGCTTTCTACAAGAGAGAATACTGACCCAACATCGCACGACCGAATTAGAGTTGCCAGAGTTCGTGAGTACGATTATGACGAGGTTAAGGCTATTTTTGAAAAGATGGAAAGATTGGCTCTTGACGTTTATATTCCGGATATGGTACGCTTGATGAAAGAGACTGTACCTGAGTTTAAATCGAAGAACTCCAGATTTGAAATTTACGATAAATAGTGTTGTATCCGTTATAGGGGAGAGAATAACGGCATGAAGGGTCCTATTGATAAAGATAGTCTACTTATTCCTAAAAGATTTATTCCTATAGATCAAGCGGGTGAATTGGATAGTTTCTATTCCAATAAACATTGGTTTGTTGGTTATGTTAAGTATTGTCATGAACAGAGGGTGGCAGACAAATTAGTTTCTATGGGTGTGGAGTATTATCTCCCGATGCAGAAACGGAAGAAGCAATGGAGTGATAGGGTTAAGACTGTCAATGTAATGATAATGCCACGATATATATTTATTCGTTGCAAACCATCGGAACGAATTCCACTTATTCAGGAAATATATGATCTGAAGAGTTATATGATGGATAAAGCCAACCATACTCCGGTTATTATAAGAGACGATCAGATGGATAAATTTCGTAAGATGGTAGATTACGAGACATTATCGGTGGTGGTAGATCCTACCCAGTTTGAACCGGGTGAAATGGTAGAGTTGGTATGT
>CALEFD010000042.1 GCA_937876995.1 uncultured Bacteroidales bacterium
AAGTAGCTCAGTTGATAGAGCATTAGCCTTCCAAGCTGAGGGTCGCGGGTTTGAGTCCCGTTTCCCGCTCTAATTTTGTCGCTGTTATAGCTCAGCTGGTAGAGCGCATCCTTGGTAAGGATGAGGTCTCGAGTTCAAATCTCGATAACAGCTCAAAAAGATTTATTATTTGATAAGGGGAACTGTGTATTGCAGTAACCTCTTGTTGTTGTAAACAAGTCTTAATCAATCAAAATAAAATAGAATTATGGCAAAAGAAAAATTCGAAAGATCGAAACCGCATGTAAACATCGGTACTATTGGTCACGTTGACCACGGTAAGACTACTCTTACTGCAGCGATCACTACAGTTCTTGCAAAGAAAGGTTTGTCAGAACTTCGTTCATTTGACTCAATTGACAATGCTCCTGAAGAAAAAGAGCGTGGTATTACTATCAACACTTCACACGTAGAGTACGAAACAGCTAATCGTCACTACGCACACGTTGACTGCCCGGGTCACGCTGACTATGTAAAGAACATGGTAACAGGTGCTGCTCAGATGGACGGTGCTATCGTAGTAGTTGCTTCAACTGATGGTCCTATGCCACAGACTCGTGAGCACATCCTGCTCGCTCGTCAGGTAAACGTTCCTCGTTTGGTTATCTTCTTGAACAAGTGCGATTCTCCAGATGTTGACTCAGAAATGATCGACTTGGTTGAAATGGAAATGCGTGAACTTCTTGACGCTTACGAATTTGACGGTGACAATACTCCTATCATCCGCGGTTCTGCACTTGGTGCATTGAACGGTGTTGCTGAATGGGAAGACAAGGTTATGGAATTGATGGACGCTGTTGACGAATGGATTCCACTGCCTCCACGTGCTGTTGATCAGCCATTCTTGATGCCTGTTGAAGACGTATTCTCAATCACAGGTCGTGGTACTGTAGCAACAGGTCGTATTGAGACTGGTGTTGTTAAGGTAGGTGACAAGGTTGAAATCCTTGGTCTTGGTGAAGAAAAAGAGACAACTGTTACTGGCGTTGAAATGTTCCGTAAGCTTCTTGACGAAGGTCAGGCTGGTGATAACGTAGGTCTGTTGCTCCGTGGTATTGAAAAGACTGAAATCAAGCGTGGTATGGTTCTTTGCCACCCAGGTCAGATCAAACCTCACACAACTTTCAAGGCTTCTATCTACGTATTGACACAGAAGGAAGGTGGTCGTCACACTTCATTCCGTAACAAATATCGTCCTCAGTTCTACATCCGTACTATGGACTGTACTGGTGAAATCACTTTGCCAGAGGGAACTGAAATGGTAATGCCTGGTGATAACGTTGAGATCACAGTTACTCTGATTTACCCTGTAGCAATCAACGTAGGTTTGCGTTTCGCTATCCGTGAAGGTGGCCGTACAGTTGGTTCAGGTCAGATTACTGCAATCGTTGACTAATCAATAAAGCAATATAAGTCGGTCTCTTGAAATGTAGAGACCGGCAATTTACGGGTGTAGCTCAGTTGGTAGAGCATCGGTCTCCAAAACCGAGTGTCGAGAGTTCGAGCCTTTCCGCCCGTGCAAAAGATAAAGAGTATGTTTAAGAAATTTTTTACAAACTGTAAGGAATCTTACAACGAGCTTGTCCATAAAACTACATGGCCTACAAGCAAAGAACTTACAAGCAGCGCAATCATTGTTTTAGTTGCTTCCCTTTTGATTGCGTTGGTAGTATTTCTAATGGATAAATGCTTCCAAGGCATTATGACATTCATCTATCCTTAATTCATTTGAAATGGCTGAGTTGGAAAAGAAATGGTATGTTCTTAAAGCTGTAAGTGGCAAAGAACTTAAGGTTAAAGAGTACCTTGAGGCCGATGCCAGAAATAACAAGCTTGAGGATTTTATTTCACAAGTGCTTATACCTACAGAGAAAGTGGTACAGGTACGTAACGGCAAACGCGTGGTTAAAGAGCGTAGTTATTTGCCGGGTTATGTGCTTGTAGAAGCTGTCTTGAATGGTGAAATAAAGCAACGTCTCAGAAATTGTCCAAATGTTTTGGGTTTTCTTGGAGGAATGATTAATCCAACTCCTCTACGTCCTTCTGAAGTCAGCAGGATTTTAGGTTCAGTTGATGAACTTATGGAGGAGACAGAAGAAGTTTTGGTACCATTTACTGAAGGCGAAACAGTAAAGGTAACATTCGGACCGTTCTCAGGTTTCAATGGTGTCATTGAAGAGGTTGATAACGCGAAGAAGAAGCTTAAGGTTATGGTTAAGATCTTTGGTCGTAAAACACCTATCGATCTTGGTTTTATGCAGGTAGAGAAACTATAATCCTAAAGGATTTTGTTTATCTGCCTAATTTAGTGTTCACAAAAAATTATTTTGGAAAATGGCAAAAGATGTTGCTGGAATAATCAAATTACAGATTAAAGGAGGCGCTGCAAACCCATCACCACCAGTAGGACCTGCACTTGGTTCTAAAGGTTTGAACATAATGGAGTTTTGCAAACAGTTCAATGCCAGAACCCAGGACAAATCAGGTAAGACATTGCCGGTGATCATCACTTATTATTCTGATAAATCATTCGACTTTGTTATCAAAACTCCTCCTGTGGCTATTCAGTTGTTAGAAGCTTCTAAGGCTCAGAAAGGTTCTGCTGAACCTAACCGTAAAAAGGTTGCTTCTGTTACAAAAGAACAGGTTACAGCTATTGCTCAGGATAAGATGCCTGACCTGAATTGCTTTACATTGGAATCTGCTATCTCAATGGTAGCCGGTACTGCAAGAAGTATGGGTATTACGGTTAAGGATTAAACCTGATTAAAAACGAAATTGTAATGGGTAAACTGACTAAAAATCAAAAGATAGCTGCTTCAAAAATTGAGGCAGGTAAGGCATATACCCTCAAGGAAGCATCTCAGTTGGTTAAGGATATTACTACCACTAAGTTCGACGCATCAGTTGATATTGATGTGCGTCTTGGTGTAGATCCACGTAAGGCAAACCAGATGGTTCGTGGCGTCGTGTCTCTTCCAAACGGAACAGGTAAGGTGGTTAGAGTTCTTGCTCTTTGCACACCTGACCAGGAAGCTGCAGCTAAAGAAGCTGGTGCTGACTACGTTGGTTTTGAAGAGTACATCGAGAAGATCAAAGGCGGTTGGACCGATGTAGATGTTATCATCACAATGCCTGCATTGATGGGTAAATTAGGCCCTCTTGGTCGTGTTTTAGGTCCTCGTGGACTTATGCCTAACCCTAAGAGTGGTACAGTAACTATGGACGTTGCTAAGGCAGTCAAAGAAGTTAAACAGGGTAAGATTGACTTCAAGGTTGACAAGACAGGTATCGTTCATGCATCTATCGGTAAGGTTTCTTTCACCGCTGATGCTATTAGAGAGAATGCTAAGGAATTCATTGATACAATTATCAAGTTGAAACCTACAGCAGCTAAGGGAACTTATATTAAGAGTATTTATCTTTCAAGTACAATGAGTTTGGGTATCAAGGTTGATACTAAGGCATTGGACGAAATTTAATTTTGAAATAAGATGAAAAAAGAAGATAAAGCACTTATTATAGAAAGCCTGAAGCAGACTATTCAGGAATATGCAGCTTTCTACTTGGTTGACGTTACAGGTCTTAATTCTGTAGCTACAAGCGACTTGAGAAGAAAGTGCTTCAAATCTGAAGTGAAGATGGTTGTTGTCAAGAACACTCTTCTTCAGAAGGCTTTAGAGCAGATGGATGTTGACTATTCACCAATGTATGATTGCCTGAAAGGCACTACAGCATTGATGCTTGCTAACACTGCTAATGCTCCTGCAAAGCTTTTGAAGGAAGTTATGGACAAAAAGACCGGTATTCCTGGTTTGAAGGCTGCATACGCTGAAGAAAGTTTCTACATTGGTGCAAACCAATTGGATGCTTTGGTAAATATCAAGAGCAAGAAGGAACTTATCGCCGATATCGTTGCATTGCTGCAGTCACCGGCAAAGAACGTTATTTCTGCTCTGCAATCTGGTGCAAACACCATTCACGGAGTACTCAAGACTCTGGGAGAAAGAGAGAATTAATATTAAAGAAAAAAGTAATAAACCAATTAAAATTATACAACAATGGCTGATTTGAAAGCTTTAGCAGAAGAACTGGTTAACCTTACAGTGAAAGAGGTCAACGAACTTGCAAACATCCTTAAGGATGAATATGGAATTGAACCAGCTGCCGCAGCTGTAGCTGTAGCTGCTGCTGGTCCAGCTGCTGCCGCAGAGGCTGCAGAAGAGAAATCTTCATTTGATATCGTATTGAAGAGCTTTGGCGCAAATAAACTTGCTGTAGTTAAGGCAGTTAAGGAAGCTTGTGGCTTAGGTTTGAAGGAAGCTAAGGATCTTGTTGACGCTGCTCCTAGCGTAGTTAAGGAAGGTCTTGCCAAGAACGAAGCTGAGTCTATGAAGAAGACTCTGGAAGAGGCTGGCGCAGAAGTTGAACTTAAATAACACAAGCCTGCTTGACAGGTAAAACGGTTAAGTAGCCCCGACGGTTGCCTAAAAGGCCGCCTCGGGTACTTAACCTTTTTGTGCGTTAATGAAAGAAGTTCCACTATTACCTTCTATTTATGTCTTCAACAACTGAAAATCAGAGAATTAACTTTGCTTCCGTAAAGAATCCGCTTCCATGTCCGGATTTTTTGGAAGTTCAATTGAAGTCATTTAAGGACTTCTTACAATTGGATACTCCTCCCGAAAAACGTAAAAACGAGGGACTTTTTAGAGTATTCTCAGACAATTTCCCTATTGCTGATACACGCAATAACTTTGTCTTAGAGTTTTTAGACTATTATATTGACCCGCCACGTCACTCAATAGAAGAGTGCCTGGTAGGTGGCTTGACATATAGCGTTCCTTTGAAGGCTAAACTGAAATTGTACTGTACAGATCCTGATCATGAAGATTTTGATACAGTAATTCAGGATGTTTTCTTGGGTCCTATCCCATATATGACCGAACAGGGAACGTTTATCATCAATGGTGCAGAGCGTGTTGTTGTTTCACAGTTGCACCGTTCACCGGGTGTTTTCTTTGGTCAGAGTATTCACTCTAACGGCACTCCGTTATATTCAGCACGTATTATCCCATTTAAGGGTTCGTGGATTGAATTTGCTACAGACATCAACAATGTGATGTATGCATATATTGACCGTAAGAAAAAACTTCCTGTTACCACTTTGTTACGTGCTATCGGTTTTGAGACCGATAAGGAGATATTGGATATTTTCAATTTGGCAGAGGAAATCAAAGTTAACAAGACTAACTTGAAAAAAGCAATAGGTAGAAAACTTGCTGCCCGTGTGCTTCGTACAAGAATTGAAGACTTTGTAGATTCCGATACCGGCGAAGTTGTATCAATAGAGCGTCACGAGGTAGTTGTTGATCGTGAAGCTGAATTGACAGAGGATAATATTGAAGATATCCTTGAATCAGGTTTGGAGACTATCCTTCTTCATAATGAGGATATTAACCAGTCTGACTTCTCAATTATTTTTAATACTTTGCAGAAAGATCCGTGTAACTCTGAAAAAGAGGCGGTTCTCTACATATATCGTCAGTTGCGTAATGCCGATCCTGCTGATGATTCAAGCGCAAGAGAAGTTATCAATAATCTGTTCTTCTCTGAAAAGCGTTATGATTTAGGTGAAGTAGGTCGTTATCGCGTAAATAAAAAACTTGGTTTGACTACCGATTCTTCTATTGGTGTTCTAACTAAGGAAGATATCATTGAGATTATCAAGTATCTCATTGAGCTTATAAATTCAAAGGCTGTAGTGGATGATATTGACCACTTGTCAAATCGTCGTGTTCGTACAGTAGGTGAACAGTTGTCAAATCAGTTTGCTATTGGTTTGGCTCGTATGGCTCGTACAATTCGTGAACGTATGAATGTACGCGATAACGAGGTGTTCACTCCAACAGATCTTATCAACGCTAAGACTGTTTCTGCTGTTATCAACTCATTCTTTGGAACAAATGCTCTTTCACAGTTTATGGATCAGACCAACCCGTTGGCTGAAATTACCCATAAACGTCGTATGTCTGCCCTTGGTCCCGGTGGTCTTTCAAGAGATCGTGCAGGTTTTGAGGTTCGTGACGTACACTATACGCATTATGGTCGTTTGTGTCCTATTGAGACTCCTGAAGGTCCAAACATCGGTCTTATCTCTTCATTGTGTATATATGCTAAGATTAACGATCTTGGTTTCATATCTACACCATATCGTAAGGTTGCCGATAGTAAGGTAAACCTCAGTAATGACGAGGTTGAATATTTGACAGCCGAAGAAGAAGAGGGTCGTATCATTGCTCAGGGTAATGCTCCTTACGATGATAAAGGTAAGTTTGTTCGTACAAAGGTTAAGGCTCGTCGTGATGCTGACTTCCCGGTAGTTGCTCCGGAAGAGGTTGAATTGATGGACGTATCTCCACAGCAGATTGCTTCTATTGCAGCTTCTTTGATTCCGTTCTTGGAACATGACGATGCTAACCGTGCGTTGATGGGTTCTAACATGATGCGCCAGGCAGTTCCATTGTTGCGTACAGAAGCTCCGATTGTAGGTACAGGTATTGAAAAGCAATTGGTAGAAGACTCTCGTACTCAGATTGCAGCCGAAGGCGATGGCGTTATCGAATATGTAGACGCTACAACTATCCGCATCCAATATGACAGAACAGAAGACGAAGAATTTGTAAGCTTCGAACCGGCATTGAAGGAATACCGTATTCCGAAGTTCCGCAAGACTAACCAAAGCACTACTATCGACCTTCGTCCGATTTGTGATAAGGGTCAGCGTGTAAAGAAGGGTGACATCCTTACACAAGGTTACTCTACTGAAAACGGTGAATTGGCTTTGGGTAAGAACCTTTTGGTGGCTTACATGCCTTGGAAGGGTTACAACTACGAAGATGCTATTGTTCTTAACGAACGAGTTGTTCGTGAAGATATATTGACTTCTGTTCACGTAGAAGAGTTTATTCTTGAGGTTCGCGAAACCAAACGTGGTATGGAAGAGTTGACAGCCGACATTCCAAATGTAAGTGAAGAGGCTACAAAAGATCTCGATGAAAACGGTATTGTACGTATTGGTGCGTATATTCAGCCGGGTGATATCCTGATTGGTAAGACTACTCCAAAGGGTGAATCAGATCCTTCACCTGAAGAAAAGTTGTTGCGTGCTATCTTTGGTGATAAGGCTGGTGATGTAAAAGATGCTTCTCTTAAGGCTTCTCCTTCTTTGAAGGGTGTTGTTATAGACAAGAAACTCTTTGCACGTGCTATTAAGACTCGCAAATCGACAATTGCTGATAAGGCTAAACTGCCTTTGATTGACGAAGAGTTTGAAGATAAAGTTGCAGAACTGAAGGGTATTCTTGTAGGAAAATTACTTACATTGACTGAAAAGAAACCTTCACAGGGTGTATATAATTTATTAGGTGAAGAGATTATAGCTTCTGGTCAGCGTTTCACTAAACGTGATTTGGAGTCAATGGATTATGCTTCTGTACAGTCCGATAACTGGACAGAAGATGAACATACAAATGAACTGATTTCTAAACTTATTGTTAATTATCTGCGTAAGTATAAAGAGTATGATGCAGAGAATAAGCGTAAGAAGTTTGCTCTGACAATTGGTGATGAACTACCTTCAGGTATTATGCAGATGGCAAAGGTTTATGTTGCCAAGAAGCGTAAGATTGGTGTAGGTGACAAGATGGCGGGTCGTCACGGTAACAAGGGTATTGTAAGCCGTGTAGTAAGACAGGAAGATATGCCGTTCCTGGCAGATGGTACTCCTGTGGATATTGTTCTTAACCCACTTGGTGTGCCTTCACGTATGAACATCGGTCAGATTTTTGAAACAGTTCTGGGTCACGCCGGAAAGGAACTTGGAGTGAAGTTTGCTACTCCTATCTTTGATGGTGCTACTTTGGATGATTTGAATGAATGGACAGATAAGGCAGGTCTGCCACGTTATGGTAAGACTCAGCTTTATGATGGTGGTACAGGTGAACCATTCGACCAGTGTGCAACTGTAGGTGTTACCTATATGCTGAAACTTGGTCACATGGTTGAAGACAAGATGCATGCTCGTTCAATAGGTCCGTACTCACTTATTACACAGCAGCCATTGGGCGGTAAGGCTCAGTTTGGTGGTCAGCGTTTTGGTGAAATGGAGGTTTGGGCACTTGAAGCATTTGGTGCATCACACATCCTTCAGGAGATTCTAACCATCAAGTCTGACGACGTAGTAGGTCGTTCAAAGGCTTATGAGGCTATAGTGAAAGGCGATCCTATGCCTACACCGGGTATTCCGGAATCACTCAATGTGCTGTTGCACGAATTGAGAGGTTTGGGTCTAAGTATCAACCTTGATTAATCACTAAAATTAAGAAGTTATGCCTTTTAAAAAAGATACAAAAATCAAGAACAATTTCTCGAAGATAACCATCAGTTTGGCTTCTCCTGAAGAAATTCTGACAAGCTCAAGCGGTGAGGTTTTGAAACCCGAGACTATCAACTACCGTACATACAAACCTGAACGTGACGGTCTGTTCTGCGAACGCATATTCGGTCCTGTTAAGGATTACGAATGTCATTGCGGTAAGTATAAGAGAATACGTTATAAAGGTATTGTCTGCGAACGTTGTGGTGTAGAGGTTACAGAGAAAAAGGTACGTAGGGAGAGAATGGGTCACATTACCCTTACTGTACCGGTAGCGCATATTTGGTATTTCCGTTCTACTCCTAATAAGATTGGTTATCTTCTTGGTATTCCTAGCAAGAAATTGGATGCCATCATATATTATGAGAGATATGTAGTTATCCAGCCTG
>CALEFD010000043.1 GCA_937876995.1 uncultured Bacteroidales bacterium
ATAACCCTATCATCTTCCTATTCACATTCAAAGACGATATTAGTAAATACGTAATTGAAGAATAACAAAGTAAAATCATCTTAGATAGTCATAAAAAACAACATTGCGCTTTTGCATAGTCCAGAGACTTGAAGCAGAAGCGCAATATTTTGTTAAACCTTGGTGATTAAATCACTTTTTCTTCAGAATCTTTCTTATCCTGATCAAATTTTACATTTGTCTGATGAAACTTGAATTTTCTTTCAGGTTTCGGCAACTGATTTGTATGTCTTAACCAAGTGTACATCATAACTCTTAGCATTAAAAGGTTTTGTAATAGTGCAACGAAGATAGCGATTAATTTTACATTATCAAATATTCTAATAAAAAAAGTAGTTTATTTCCTTTATAAATTTGAATATTCAGTAAAAGTATTACCTTCGTGCTATGAAAAAAGAGTACAGTTTATCGGAAATGGGATTGCCTGAAGGTTCATTATCAGGGTATAGATTCGTATATGCAGAAGATATTCCGCTGATGCTGAAGAAACGCGATACATTTGCACACAAAGGCAGTATGGGGCGTGCAAGAATTATAGCCGGTTCATACGGAATGATGGGAGCTGCTATCATCTGCAACAAAGCCTGTATCAACTACGGAGTTGGCTTGCTGACAGCCATAGTACCCAAATGCGGTTACAACATCATACAGACATCTGTTCCTGAAGCTATGTGTATAACATCTACAGAAGACAAACATATAATTTGGAACGAAAAGATATATAGCGACCAAACCAATACTGTCGCTATAGGTCCTGGAATAGGCAGACTACCTGATACAGAATATTTAGTAAAAGAGGTCTTGAAATCTTACAGCGGCAAAAGTATAGTGATTGATGCAGATGGATTGTATCATCTGGCTTCACTGCTAAAACAAGGCTTTGCACTACCGGAGCACTGTATTCTTACTCCACACGAAGCTGAATTTGACAGACTGACTCACGCTCACAACAGCAGAATTGAGCGCATACATACCGCAGTAGGTTTCGCAAAGGAATATAACACCACTATAGTGCTAAAAGGTGCATTCACAGCTATCGTTCAGCCTAACGGAGAAATCACCTTTAACACAACGGGAAATCCGGGAATGGCTACAGGCGGAATGGGCGATATGCTAACCGGCATTATCACTGCATTATTAGCACAGGGATATAGCTGTTCAGAATCAGCAATTTTAGGTGTATGCATGCACGGCTACGCCGGTGACAAAGCCAAAGAACTATACGGCGAAATAGGCGTCACCCCTACCCGCATGCTAAACCTCCCACTCCCATTCGTTAAATAATCATTTCTTATGTCTTTCTGCTCTAATTAGTTTAATTTCTCCATCTATTTCATCCATAGTTTTTTAGATAATCATTTGCTATTTTCCAAATAATCACCACCTTCGCAACATTAGTTCCTGCCAAGCCTCTTAACAATACTCAAATAGGTGGGGCTTTTTTTATAAATATAATACTATAAAAGAGTTTACAAAGAGTTATTTTTCCCCTTAAGACCTTATTATAGTAAGCATCTCTGCACTTACTACAATATATATCCCATCTGTTCAAGAATCTGAATCATTTCAGATGGTGTTACTACTATTGATCTTCTTGGAAAATGTTTTAAATTTCCTGTAACTAAAAAAGCGTCTTCTTTAGATAGTGCAACTTCATAAAACACAGCATCATCTAGATCTATAAAATCTTCTGAAGAATTAATTCTTTCAGATTCCAATCCAATCACCTTTACTAAATTTACTATAGCAGATACCTTTTCTATTGGTAATTTAAATTTAGGGCGTTTTAGAACATCAATATATTCGTCTATAATTTCTGAAGAATACAAGGGACAAATATATCTATCAATAATTGCATCCAGTATTTTTACAGTAGGTGAAGTTGGTGTGTTTGATAGTAATGCCGATACTATCACATTGGTATCAATAACTGCGTATATCATTTCTTATGTCTTTCTGCTCTAATTAGTTTAATTTCTCCATCTATTTCATCCATAGTTAAATTTGGGAGTTGGCCATCCTTTGCCAATTTCCTTATTTCACTTAAAGCCTCTATACCTCTGTTAATAGATTCGGCGTCATCGTTAGCTCTAATCTCAAACGGAATACCGCGGCGTTGAACTACCGCTTTAGCAAAAACATTCATTGCAGTATTAGCACTCATTCCAAATTGAGCACATAAAGAATCAAATGTTTTTTTCAATTCCGAATCCATTCTAACTGTCATTGATACTTGTGCCATAAATAATACTCTTAGATTAAAAACAGCGCAAATATACATCATTATTACATCAATTACAATCATTATGCTATATATTTACACCATTTCAATTATACAATAAGATATCATAAAAGCATTCTCGTTATCATTGAAGTATCGTAACCGCCGCTACGGTAAATTAACGGGAATCGCGCTTATGTTATTCTAGGGGAGATATAAATATAGTAATGAGCCGAACCAACTTTTGATTGATTCGGCCCATTTACTGTTTGATAATAAAATAATTACTGAATCAGAATCTTTGAACCATTTATAATATATAATCCACGTTCCAGGATTCTCTTTGCATCATCTATGGTGACTTTTTGCAACAAAAGTTTTCCATTTATGGAATAGACATTCACAAAGCTATTGTCGTACAAATGCTCTATACTATCTACTACAAAGTTACCGGTTATTACCACATCTTCTGCTGGCATGGTTGCTGGGATTTCACTCCAACCACTGAAGGTGTAACCTTCCTTTGTTGGCTCAGCAAGTTCAGTGAGTTCTTTTCCAAACTCTACCAGTTCACTGTGATACTCTTCACCATCAACCATATAGGTTAGCTTGTAGCTGTTTATAGTAAACGAACCCTCTACAGTTACATTTTCTGACGGCATGGTTGCTGGAATTTTACTCCAACCACTAAAAGTATAACCTTCCTTTGTTGGCTCAGCTAGTACGGTGAGTTCTTTTCCAAACTCTACCAATTCACTGTGATACTCTTCACCATCTAAAATGTAAGTTATGGTGTAGCTGTTGGTAGAGAAGCTACCGGTTACAACAACATCCTTTGCAGGCATGGTTTTTGGTAAGCCAACCCAACCGCTAAAGGTACTACCCTCCTTGGTCGGTTCTGCAAGGGAGGTAAGTGCGCTGCCGTACTCAACAAGTTCACTATGGTGTTCTTCACCATCAACAACATAAGTCAGCTTGTAGCTATTTACTGTAAAGGTACCCTCTATAGTTACATTCTCTGCAGGCATAGTTGCAGGAACTTCACTCCAACCACTGAAGGTGTAGCCCTCTTTGGTTGGTGTTTCCAGAGCAGTAAGTTCTTTTCCGTATTCAATCAGTTCAGTGTGGAACTCTTCACCATCTACCTTGTATGTCAGAGTGTAGCTATTGGTAGAGAAGCTACCGGTTACAACAACATCCTTTGCAGGCATGGTCTTTGGCAAGCCTACCCAACCGCTAAAGGTATTACCCTCTTTTACAGGAGCATCTATTGCAGCAAGTTCTGTACCATACTCTACTTGTTCGCTGTGATGTTCTTCTCCATCAACAACATAAGTCAGCTTGTAGCTATTTACTGTAAAGGTACCCTCTACAGTTACATTACTTGCTGGCATGGTTGTTGGGATTTCACTCCAACCACTGAAGGTGTAACCTTCTCTTACAGGAGCATCTATGGCTGTAAGTTCTGTGCCATACGCTACTGTTTCAGAATAAAATTCTTCACCATCAACCATATACACTACAGAATAGTTATTTGGAGTGTATGAACCAATCACTACAAGATCATTGTTTGGCATAGTTGCTGGAAAATTGGTCCAGGTAAAAGTATAACCGACTATGTCCTCCGTTTTAGGAGCTACAATCTCTGTTCCAGCCTTAACAAACTGTTCGCTGATAACATTGTTTTCTACTTCAAACTTCAGAGAGAAATTATTAAAAGCTGCCAAAGCATTGACTACACCATCAGAAACATAGTTTGAACCATTTGCATCACTAAGAACAATGTCAGTTACTCTGAGTTCTGTATCACGATAAGTTACCCCATCGGCAGCAGAATAATCTAATGTAAATAGCGAACCACTATTACCTGATATAGGATTATTCGCCATTGAATAGATAAGAATCTGATACGTTCCGTTACCCACATCTGTTACCAGATAAGAATGATTCTTCAGACGATCTGTAGCCGTTAATTTTGCAGTAGATGTAGTCATTCCTGATAACCAGGAAACATTCATCTGTACAGCTACTATATCAGTATAATTATCTAAGCCAAAAGTAAATTGATAACCGGTTAATGTATTATCGCCATTTACAGTAATCCTGTTTGGTTCATATATTTTTCCCTCTAATGCAACAGAGTACATACGATTAACAGGATCGTTAGTATAAATTTGCATTGTAGTCCGATGTTCACCTTCTTTGGCAGGAGTATATGAGACTGTCAAATTTTGTCGTTGACGTGGTCCTATTGTAATTGGCAGATCTCCCTCAACCGCATATCCTTCTGCAAGAAAAGCAACATTGCTAATAACCAAATCAACAGAGCTACTATTATATATGGAATAGGTGGCGGTTACCTTTTCTGTTATGGGACTTTCTCCAAAAGACAAAGAATTATTTCCACTAAACGATGGGCTCTGAATTACCACATATTCTCCAGAAGTTGCTGAAACCATATTCTCCATGCCAACATTACTCAATGTAACATCTCCTGGATTTATATAGTACCAACCACTTTGACCATCCAGTCTAACTTTAAAAGTCATTAGTTCGCCATCGCCTTCAGGAATTGTACCATTTGATGACGAATATAACAACAGTGTCAGAGTTCTACCTTGAACAGAAGCAGAGACTTTATGGTTTGTACCATTGCACATACTTCCGGCCTTTGCACTACCCTCTACATAAACAAGTTCCTCTGGAAGTTGGAAACTGCACTGTGCAGCTGCAATAGGTTCCATATTGTTCATTTTCAGAACAACTATTACTTCCTGATCCGATATACCTTCAGCATGTTGAACATGCAGTTCATTTACAGAAAAAGGTTGCGCTTTAACTGTAGCCTTACCTGCCCTGCTATTTATTGCATTAGAACTGATATTAACAATACTTGATATTGTTCCACGTTTTAGTGGAGAATAGGTAAGCACAATATTCTGAGTATTGCCTGGCTCTATTGTAACATTTTTCGGCGATGCAGATAAATCTGAGTTATCAAATGTAAAGCCTGTTATCTCCAAAGGTTCATTTCCGCTATTACGTATTGTCAATGATTGTGTATAACTACTGCGTATTGGAACTTCACCATAATCTATGACAGGTGTTATAACCTCTATTTTCGGCGTTAGAATAGTAACTGCACCTGAATTGGCATTGGAACTGATTGCATTTCCACTTTTATCACTTATAACCACTTCTGGAACAAGTTGATATTTTGCAGGTTCCTTACCTAACTTTACTTTAAAACTGCAAATTTCACCTTCAGCACCTTTCAAAGAGGCCAAAGCGATACTATATATGCAGACATTTAGTTTTCCATCCTGTTCCGCAGCTGTTATCTGATGGCCATTTGAGCGTTCTGAATTAAGGGTTACCGATCCATCCACATAATCCAGATTATCGCCAAGTGGAATCAATATTTCTATAGCTGTAATCTCATCGCTATTGGTGAGTTTTACAGCTATTTCCACCTCATCATCAGGGTGGCCCTGACCAGAAGTTATGGAAACCACATTGTCTGCTATGGCAGTGAGGCATAAGCTCACCGCCATTAGACATGTTAATAGATATCGTTTCATAATTGCAATCAATTATTGCAAATAACCTTTGCTGTCTGCATCAAAACTCCGTCAACATACAGGCTAACCATATAGATACCATCCTGCAATGCCTCAGGATACCATACGTATGTATATTCACCCCGTGAATTAACAGTGCTATAGGAATCTATGATACGGCCAACCATATCACAGAATGTAATGGTTACATTATGGTTGCCCTCCTTTCCTATTACGTATGGAACATTTAGAACTGTAGAGAATGGATTTGGTGTTGGTATCTGCAACTGCATTGCTTCTACTACTCCAACACCCGTTGTATTTGCATTAATGGCAGTTATATTCTTACCCTTTGCATCAGAAATTACTATCTCTTTTACAACTGCGTCATCACCAATCTGCAATAGTGCATGACGACCAGCTGATAGTGTACGGCCACTCATTGAGTATGCAAGGAACAGATATTCATTTTCTGCAGTCCAGACACCTGTCTGTTCCATTCCTGAAAGAGCATCCAATGCAACAATTTCAGTACCATTTGCTACATTCAGACGTACCTGTACACCACCAAGTGGCTGTTCTGTTTCTACATAAAGTATTCCATCCTGTACAAAGTAGCGAACTGGTTCATCATAAAGACCACTTATACCCGTACCTGTTGGTGTTGTAATAATACCAATAGTACCTACTACATCAAGTACATTAACCTTAGTATCACTATTCACATCGGCTGCCTCAAAGATAAATGGCTGTGGATCCTGATATGTAATGTATGCAACTTCTGTTACTACATCGGCAATATCTACATTCATGCTACCATTAGCATCACCCTTCTGTGCGGTTAATGGTGTTGCTGCTACTGCATTACTCAAAGCGTGTGTGCTTAGTGATGTAGTTAGCTGTTTAATCACATAGTAGTATGTTGTACCAGGTACTACATTATAATCTACGAACGAAGTTTCTTCTGAATCTATTACAGTTGGGTTAACAATAGTACTATCGCTACTTGTACCTTCATTATCTAAAGTATATCTATATAGATTATAACCCAATAGGTCTGCAAAATCTTCTTCATCGGTTTCCCAGGTAAGAGATACTTTACCCAAACCAGCTTCAGCCATCAAACCTGTTGCCATAGAACCAGCAGCTGATACCTCTACATTGAAACGAGTATTCTCAATAGGTATATCAAAATACTCATTATCGCGTGCTCCAGAAACATAAATACGATTCAAACCATCGGCACCTGTCTTACCGTTAATAGTCAGATATGTAGTATATATCAGACTATCTGCACTCCAGCTACCTTCTTCTGATATTGAGTGAGAAGTGAATGGAGGACGTACACCCATAGCAACAAATGGTTCTACACTTGTATCCATTGGACGGTTAAAATAGACTTCGAACTTATGTTTACCTACACCAAGAGGTGGTAACTGTTCAAATTCATCCTGTGCATCGTAGCCGTTGACTACAACTTTCCATACGATACCGTGGGCTTCTGCAGGGGGAACTATGAGTCTATCCGATAAATCAACCATAGCAAAACCCATAGGATTTGTTTTATGATACATATCAAAAATGCCTTCACGTATTAATTCATCGTCTGTGCTTCCTAAATAAGATGGAGCACCAAATTTGACAATAATTGGAGAATCATAATACGCAGTAATGTTGTATTTTGTTCTAGAATTATCTTCATTGCCAAAAATATTGCTAGAAAATAAAGACTGAGGTGCATGTGCATTATAATGCATCAGAGAAGAACGATTAGCCGAATTATTGCAGATGTTTGTGTTTATAAATCTGGTTGCAGAATGTCCACTTTCCCCAAACCATAAGCCAGCCCATGATGCTGTGTTATTATATATATTACATTTAACTAGGTCAGACTGAAAGAACATATAAGGAAAATTAGATGTGCAATTTTCAAAAATACAGTTTTCAAACTTTCCGTTAAAAAAATGTTCAGATGCCTCTGCTGCATCAAGAGATATTGAGGTTAAATTAGAAAACTTTGTATACTTGATCGGATTTGAGAATATAAATTTAGAAACAACTCCTCCACCTAGATCTGTTTTCGTAAATACAATCATACTATCAGCTGTACCTACACAATTTATATTTCCAGCACAAGAAATTCCCGTATTATCCTGGAATCTCAATATTGTACCTGGTTTTATCGTCAACGTAACGCCTTGGGGTACTGCCAATGGTTGAGTAACTATATAATGCACATTCGGATAAAGCGTCATATCCTCAGTAATCATACCACCTATCTCAACACCATTTTCTGCAGTAATGGTAAATTCCTGTATCAATTCCTGAGCAATATTGTCGCATGAAGCACGGAGTACCAGACGGATATGGCGTCCATCAACACAATTTTCGTTTACCTTAAAACGTAGAGCATTAGCACTCTTTGCTTTTGCATAACTGCTAAGAGGTTTGCCAAATGACATGTTGCTATCCAGTATCTCTACTATAGTTGGATCTTCGTTCTCAGCAACTTCTAATGAGATGGTAATATTCTGGGCCACACCCCATTCATTTCGCAATGTTGGGTATAGTGCTATTGTTTCACCGGCATCCGCACGACCGTCAGCATCACCATCTATTGTATCTTTCAATACGTATGTTACCAGGCCAAGTTCCGGAATACGGTCTTCATCAGTTAATTTATAAGCTGCTTCAAAATCCACATTACCATAACCATTCTGCTTACGTGTATGAATAAGATCGCCAAAAAGGATTTCCCAACTTGCATACTCTTTACTCTGTAACAGGCGTGAAATACCACCGGCAACAAATGGACATGCCATAGATGTTCCGTTCAGTTTCTTATATCTGCCACCGGGATAGGTACTCATAATGCTTGCACCCGGTGCACGTAGTTCATAATTATAGAGTTGCTCTTCTCCATACTTTGAGAAAACTGGTCCATCTTCATCAAAATTACTAAAACCTGTTAAACTTCCATCAGGATTTGATGCCTCTACACCTAATACAAATGTAAATGCAGCAGGGAACATTGGTCCATTCTGACTAGCATTCTTTTTGTTTACAGCACAATCATGAGCATCAATACACTTAAAATCATTACCCGCTGCTGCTACCAATACTGCCTTGCTATATGCTTTTGCCAATGCCTGCTCTTCTGCTATGGAATAGCCGTAACCACCTATACTCATACTGATAACATCAGCTCCGTTGGCAGCCGCATAGTCTATACCTTTAATAATGGTAGCAACATCGCCGGTACCATCGCTCTGCATTACTGTAATTGGCATAATCAGCGCATCAGGGTTTGTGCCTGTAATACCTATGCCATTGTTTCCAACAGCAGCTGCTATACCTGCACAGTGTGTTCCATGACCATTCCAGTCACGAATACGGGCTGTCTGGTTAACAAAATCCCAGCCATGGAGGTCATCAGCAAAGCCGTTGGCGTCGTCATCTTCACCCTCTGCTCCATTAGCTTCCTGTTCGTTTGTCCAGATATTGTCTGCCAAATCAGGGTGAGTAATATCCACACCGGTATCAAGTATTGCTATAACCGGACGTTTGGTTGTTGTTTTTGGTTGTTGCCACAGGTATGGCATCTTTAGCGGACCATGTCCCCACTGTTCAGGGAATAGTGGTTCTGCCTGATAAGTTGCAGCCTCCTGGGCTGTTACTGATGCACCGGTTTCTTCGCCGGTGGAAAGAGTATATATTATGTAGTTTGGTTCTGCATATTCAACTTCTTCCAAAGCTGATACTTTGTCTATTGCCTCCTGTACATTTACCTTTGTTGCATCGAAGGTTAGTTTATAGAGGCTGCTCATATCTGAATCCTCTATGGTCTTGCCATTTACTGATGTCAGGCTTTTTGTTTGCGGTGAAACAACTGCACCACTTAATGGCATCAGCTGTTCGCTATCGGTAATACCAAGTTCATCCATCACATTCGCAATATTGCTCATACCCGGAGTTGCACCTCGCATAGGAGCACGCAGGTTTACATTGCTTGAAGGTTTGAACTTTACAATCATTTCGCCTTCGCGATACTGTCTTGCAGCATGTTGATCTATCTTTATCACATCATCTACATTATTGTTTGACTGTGCAAACAACCCTGTTGTGGTCATTAAACCGGCCACCAATAACAAAAGACTCTTTCTCATATTAGTTTATAGTTAATTAGTTAGTTACATTCTATAATTGACATAAAAAAAAACGTGAAGCTCTGCAAAATTGTCTGTTCAATTAAAATTGCTTGAACAGAGCAAAAGTATAAAGCATTTTACAATCTATCAATAATTTTAATTTATTTTTCACCACAGGAGGGGGATATTTGACCACACATTCAGGTACAAATAGAGTACTATTACATTTTTTTACTACATTTGCAGTACTACACACTACATTTAACATAAATATGGCAAATAACAATTGTTTGACTGCACTAATTGAGAAGTCTTTAAAGAGCCATTGGGACAGAGAGGCATTTACAGACTATAAAGGTGCAACCCTGCTTTACAGAGATGTGGCAGAGCGCATAGCAAAACTGCATATTCTGTTTGAAGAGGCAGGGATTGAGAGAGGAGACAGAATTGCGTTATGCGGAAAAAACAGTTCCAATTGGGCAGTAGCCTGCTTGGCAGGTATCTCATACGGGGCTGTTGTGGTTCCAATTCTACACGAATTCAAAGCCGACAACGTTCATAACATAGTTAACCATTCAGAAGCAAAGTTATTCTTTGTAGGCGAACAGGTTTGGGAGAATCTGAACGAATCTTCCATGCCGGCTGTAGAAGGAATAATATTGATGGAGGGTTATCAGGTGGTAATATCGCGCAATGAGAAGATTACACATGCGCGTGAACACATGAACGAACTATTTGGTAAAAAATACCCTAAAGATTTTTCCAAAGACGATGTTAACTACGTTGAAACTTTTGACGAAGAATTAGCAATGATAAACTACACATCCGGTTCAACAGGATTTTCAAAAGGCGTAATGCTGCCTAACAGATCTATAATTAACAATTATATGTTCGGCCTGCACGTTATACCACACCTAAAACCGGGCGATGTAATTATATCCATGCTACCTATGGCACACATGTACAGTTTCTCTTTTGAATTTATGTACGAATTCCTAAAGGGATGTCACGTATATTTTTTAACACGTCTGCCAAGTCCAAAGATTATCTTCCAGGCCTTTAACGAACTAAAACCGGCACTGATTGTTGCAGTACCTTTGGTAGTAGAGAAAATCATCAAAAAGAATGTTCTGCCCAAGTTACAGACTCCATCAATGAAGATGCTTCTAAAGGTTCCATTGGTAAACGACCAGATTAAGAAGAAGATTCGCGACGAACTTATCACCGCCTTTGGAGGAAACCTCTATGAAATAATAATAGGTGGTGCTGCATTTAATCAGGACGTGGAAAAACTGCTTGCAGAAGTAAAATTCCCATATACCGTAGGTTATGGTGCGACAGAGTGCGGACCTATTATATCTTACGAAGCTTGGGATAAATTCAAACCGGGTTCTTGTGGTAAAGCTGCTCTGAATATGGAGGTTAAGGTTTTGAGTAAAGACCCAGAAAACATACCGGGTGAAATTATCTGCCGTGGTCCAAACGTTATGTTAGGTTATTACAAAAACGACAAACTTACAGAAGAGTCTATAGATAAAGACGGATGGCTATATACCGGCGATTTAGGTATTATAGACAGCGAAGGCAACGTATTTATAAAAGGACGCAGCAAGAGTCTTATCTTAGGTCCTTCTGGTCAGAACATCTATCCGGAAGAGATAGAGGACCATCTGAACAATATGCCATACGTATCAGAATCGTTGGTTATTTCAGACCAGGGCAAACTGGTTGCGTTAGTATATCCCGATTTTGATGAAACCATGAAGGCTAATATGACAGAAGAACAGATTGCTGTAGCTATGGAACAGAACAGAATTGAACTGAACAGCATCTTGCCGGCATACGAACAGGTATCACAGATAAGAATTTATCATGAAGAGTTTGAAAAGACTCCTAAAAAGAGCATCAAACGATTCCTATATCAGAAAGATTAAAACCTATATAAAGAAGACGGAGCATTACCAAATGAGTGATGCTCCGTCTTTTTATTTGCTGTAATCTCTTGCTCCAAAAATACTGCTACCTATCCTGACTAAATTACTACCGGCATCCATAGCAATTTGATAATCGTCACTCATTCCGGCCGAAATCATAGAGAAGCTGTCATCAGCAGCAAAAAACTGATGCTTTATATTATTATATAACGTGATCAGTGTATTAAATTCGCCCCTTACCTGCTCTGCATTATCGGTAAAGGATGCCATTCCCATTACACCTGATATGGTGATATTTGTCAATTCGCGCCAAGGAGTGGTTGCAAGCATCTGCAGACACTCTTCGGGAGAAAAGCCAAACTTGGTATCTTCTGCAGCTATATGAATTTGCAACAAACATTTAATATTCCTATCGTACTTTTTGGCCTGTTTGTCAATCTCTACCAGTTTTTCAAAATTATCAACACCTTGAATTACTGAAACGTACGGAGCCATCATCTTGATTTTATTTCTCTGAACGTGCCCTATAAAATGCCACTCAATATCATTAGGCAACAGGCCCTGTTTCATTGTCATCTCCTGAACCTTGTTTTCACCAAAGATACGCTGTCCTGCATTGTAAGCAGCCTGCAGAGCTTCAACAGGATGCGTTTTCGACACAGCCACCAAATCAACACCGGAAGCCAAAGTAGCCCTTATATTCTCCAATCTTTCTGCTATAAAACTATAATCTGATAAAGCCATAGAACCATTATCTTGAAAAACCGGACAAACTTACAAAACAATTGCCATAAAAGGAGTATCTTCGCGCTATAAATAGAAAATAATGGAACGGTTTATTGCAAAAAGGTTATATGGTTCGGACGGAAGTTCAAAAGGAGGTTCCCGTCCTGCCATAGTGATTGCAACTATCGGAATAGCATTAGGTCTGGCTGTTATGATAGTAACAATGGCAGTAACCCGCGGATTTAGAAACCAGATTCGCGACATTGTAATTGGCTTTACACAGCACATTACCGTTACCAATTACCAGATGAATTTTGGTACTACTGAACAGCCAATAACCTGCGATGAAACTCTATTTTTAGAGTTCAATAACACAGAACATGTAGAAAAAGTTCAGAGATATATTCACAATCCGGGTATTATAAAAACCGACAGCCTATTCCATGGTTTTATTCTAAAAGGCATAGGCAGTGAATACGACATCTCTTTTTTTGAAGAACATTTGATAGATGGAAACATTCCCCAATTATCTGATTCATCATCTACTAACTGGATTCTTCTTTCAAAAAACATTGCAGAGAAGATGCATTTGAAGACAGGCGACCGCATAGACCTATATTTTATGCAGAACTCTATACGAGCCAGACGCGCTACAGTAGCCGGAATATTCTGTACAAACTTCTCCGAATACGACCAAGTTTTTGGTATTACAGATATTAGAATGTTACAAAGACTGAATGGTTGGGAAGAAGACCAGGCCACCGGACTGGAAATAAGACTTACCAATGAAAAATACCTGTACGAAGGGTATGAAAAGACAAGAGAGATTATGAACCGCGCAGATGCCAGAAACGATGAAGCCTATCTTATTGAGACTATGGAAGATTTGAATGCAGGCCTATTTGCATGGTTAGACGTTCTGAATGTAAATGTTGTTGCCATTCTTATTCTGATGCTTGGAATTTCCGGATTTACCATGATATCCGGTCTGCTTATCATCATATTTGAACGTACTGCAACTATTGGTACACTTAAAGCGTTGGGAGCAGACAACAAAACCATAAGAAAGATTTTCCTTCATTTTGCCACACGTATAATAGGAAAAGGTATGGCAATAGGAAACATAATAGGTATTGTCATAGTTCTTCTACAACAATACCTACATATTATTCCATTAGACCCGGCAAGTTATTATGTTGATAGTGTCCCTATGGAGTTAGGATTGGGCTGGTTTATTGTGCTCAATATTGTAATGTTTACTCTATCAATGCTTATGCTATTAGCCCCATCGGCAATAATATCACGTATATACCCCTCAAAGAGTTTGCGTTTTGAGTAATCAATCCAGTTTAAGCACTGCAAGGAAAGCTTTTTGAGGAACCTCCACGTTACCTATCTGTTTCATACGTTTCTTTCCCTTCTTCTGCTTTTCCAGCAACTTACGTTTACGCGATACGTCACCACCATAACATTTTGCAGTAACATCCTTACGAACCTGCTTAATGGTTTCACGTGCAATAATCTTTGTACCAATTGCAGCCTGAATAGCTATATCGAACTGCTGACGCGGAATCAACTCTTTCAGTTTTTCACACATTCTTCTACCCAAATCGTAAGCATTATCAAAATGGGTAAGTGTAGATAGAGCATCAACAGGTTCACCATTCAGAAGGATATCCAATTTAATAAGTTTTGACGGACGGAATCCTGCGGGATGATAATCGAACGAAGCATAACCCTTAGAGATACTCTTCAGCTTATCATAGAAATCTATCACTATTTCACCAAGTGGCAACTTAAAGTAGAGTTCCACGCGGTTACCATGTATAAACTGCTGTTTAACCAATTCACCACGTTTATCCAAACATAGAGTCATTATAGGACCTATATAATCGGTAGTGGTAATTATAGATGCATCAATGTATGGCTCTTCTATATGATCTATCAGAGTCAAATCCGGCATACCGCTTGGATTATGAACCTCAGTTACCCCACCCTGTTTATCATATACCATATAAGATACGTTAGGAACAGTGGTAATTACGCTCATATCAAATTCACGGTCAAGACGTTCCTGAACAATCTCCATGTGAAGCAGTCCTAAGAAACCACAACGGAATCCGAATCCCAATGCAGCAGAAGATTCAGGGAAGAAGCTGAGTGAAGCATCATTCAACTGCAACTTTTCAAGTGATGCACGCAAATCTTCAAATTCATCGGCTTCAATTGGATAAACACCTGCAAAGACCATCGGTTTTGATTCTTCGAAACCCGAAATAGCCTTTTCACAAGGTCTTGCTATGTGGGTAATAGTATCGCCCACCTTCACTTCTGTAGATGTTTTTATACCGGAAATAATATAACCCACATCGCCTGTATGCATCTCGTCACGAGGTACCATATTCATACGAAGCACACCTATTTCATCGGCTTCGTACATTTTACCGGTATTGAAGAACTTAACCTTATCGCCCTTCTTTATAGAACCATTTACTATCTTGAAATATGCTATAATTCCGCGGAAAGAGTTAAATACAGAGTCAAAAATAAGTGCCTGCAATGGTGCCTCTTCGTCGCCTACAGGATGTGGTATTCTATCAATAATAGCATCTAAAATTTCAGGCACGCCCTGTCCTGTGCGGGCTGAAGCACGAATTATTTCACTGCGGTCACAACCTAACAGTTCAATAATTTCATCCTCTACTTCATCAGGCATGGCACTCTGCATATCACACTTATTAAGCACAGGAATTATCTCCAGATCGTTCTCAATAGCCATATAAAGGTTACTGATAGTCTGTGCCTGAACACCCTGTGTAGCATCTACTATTAGCAACGCTCCCTCGCAAGCCGCAATAGAACGAGATACTTCATAAGAGAAATCGACGTGTCCCGGAGTGTCAATAAGATTCAGTATATACTTTTCGCCGTTACGTTCATACTCCATCTGTATGGCATGGCTCTTAATAGTTATACCACGTTCTTTTTCCAAATCCATATCGTCCAACATCTGTCCCTCTGTGATGTTGATGGTCTTTGTGTATTCCAACAATCTGTCTGCCAGGGTAGATTTACCATGGTCAATGTGCGCTATTATGCAGAAATTTCTGATTTTTTCCATATTCTCTATAAACTTCTGCGAATTTACCACACTTTTACGAATTGAGCAAAGTTTCAAACAGTTCTGCTGTCATTTTCTGTTTAATATGGTATAGTCTTGATTTTATTGCATTACCTGACCACCTGGTTACAATACTTATTTTATCGTTCTTACACCCTAATACCGATAGAGCGCAATAGAGAAAATCATCTTCCGTCAAATCAACCACAGATAGTTCTGAGACTATGTAGAATACCGTACTAAAACAATTTCCTATATCCTTTTTTATAGACTTTAAGAAATTGCTCTTAAAATAACCACCATCAGTAAGATTCATTTCTGAAATAGGAGCACTTATATATTGATAAGAGTCTGTCAGAGCCATTTTGCTTTTTGCTATGGCTATTTCATTGATTAAGTTTTCTATGGTACAGCAAACATTTTTATTTCTCCTTTCTATCTCTTTTCGAATGTTATACCTACAGACATATATTATTGATATTGAAGTAAATATGCCCATTAGTAATATCAGACCATTATAAAGAAAAGAGATCTGTACGGGCAGTCTTACTCCATCAACAATAAACACCGGAGTCATAAGTGTCAACAACACCAGCAATGATACAAATAGTATCAGAGCAACAATTGCCACTCTTTTAATTGTTTTATACATTTTCAAATTCTTCATAAAGCATCAAATATTTATAACACCACCCCTAAATACAGATTTAAACATAGACTTCTTATTATACAACGTCTTTTCCGATATTTTCATCAAACGTAATATGATTTTGTTTGGTACGTCAAGCATTATTAAAGAAAAAAGCAAATAATCCTTTTCCGACAACCTAATATTTCTGTATTTAGTATTTATAAAGTTATACAATTCGGCTGAAGCTTTGATAATTATGCTGTTAGTATCATCAATATTATCTATCTCATCATCCAAAATCAGTTTGTAAATAGTAGAAAAGACTCCATTATCCGTTAATCTACTTTTAATATCATCTATTATGAATTTAAGTTCCTCCCTATCTCTATCCCTTTTTAACATCTTATATAGACATAGTACAACTGACATCGACAATACGGCCATTATCATGATGATTACAAAGTTGATTTTCGCCAAATAAAAACCTCCAATACCTATATTTATGTAATGGTTATCATATTTCACTGTAGGCATAGGTATATGTAATATATCCTCTTTATGATTATTAATAATTCCCGCTGATTCAAAAATCAGATTACACCTTATGGTATCAGCAGATTGAAACATTATAACTGAATCAAGTTCTATCCCGTATGCCTTACGTATTTTGTAAATTGTTTCTCCATTAATTATATTGGAGGAACTACTAATTAAACTTACTCCATCATAAGGTTTAATAAGTTCCAGTGTAACATCTGTACAATCATTTTCATAATCTACATCTATAATTGAATATTTCATAGAATAATAACCATCTATAGATTCTGACGATGAACTACCTTTTATTTCAGGCACAATACCTATAAACAACAGATATATAATCAGCATTAACAATATTGATGATAGCAAAACAGACAGATAAAAAATCTTTTTCTTGTTCAACATAATTTGATATTTATTTTAGTTTGGTATTGCAAAGGACGATAAATTCTGTAGAGCGACAATAGAAAAACGGTAGCAAAACTATCCCTATTGCTGTTTTTGTGACAATTAACAATAAAAAAAGTGTGACCGGAGTTTGTCAAAACTGACTTGCACCGGCCACACTGTTGTTTTGTTGTTCCAAGAAATTACTTCAATGCGTAGTAATTCTCTTCTTCGCCTTCTGTAACGTTGATTTTGTCTTCACGTAGCAACCAACCTAAACCAAGATAAAACTCTTTGTCCTTCAATTTTGTTGCCTTTTTGATTTCTTTCTGTGAAAGGGCATTTTTGCCTTCCAATGCACACCATATCTGGCCTGCATAAGTACCTACATTTTCTATAAACATCTTATTAACATTAAATTCGTTGCAAAGGTAAGCATTCTTTATGAGAGAGCAATAAAAGATGTCTCTCATTTTAACACTTTTAACTAAACAACAGATATTTAATTAACTGCCGATAAATATTCTGCAAAAATACGGGCAGCCTCTTCAACCATCTTAACACAAGGTCTTTTCTTATAATATTCAGGAGTTCTCTCTTCAGGTTTTGTATCGGTAAACTGAACTCTATCCTGTTCTGCAGGTTTTCTTAAACCCAATAGTTCACCGCATATTATCGAACCATTACGCTTACGAAATTCCGCTGCCAATTGTTGAACTACCTGATAGTTATACTCTTTACCTTTTGAATCTTTTGGATCTATAGTTCCTGTCTGCAAACCTGCCAATATAAACATTCCGGATGCAGCACCGCACACTTCGCGCATTCTGCCTATACCGCCACCGAACGATGCCGATATACGCAAAGCCTGTTCTTCGGTCAAGCTATATAAATCAGCAAAGGCAGCCGTAACTGCCTGTGCACAATTATATCCCTGCTTGAAGTTATCTACAGCACGCTGTATTCTATCTTCGTACATATCAGTCTTATTCAGGGCGCATATTGGTATAAACAACCTGAACATCATCGTCATCATCAAGACGCTCCACAATCTTATCAATTGTTTCACGCTGTTCAGGTGTAACATCCTTCAAATCGTTAGGAATACGAGTAAATTCTGCTGCCTTAACTTCAAAACCATTCTCTTCAAGATACTTCTGAATAGCAGAATATGATTTTGGATCGCCATAAAGAACTACAGTATTCTCTTCTTCATCTATATCGTATTCGTCTTCTACTCCCAAATCGATAAGTTCAAGAATCAGGTCATCCATATCAACACCCTCTTTCTGAGCAATAGTAAACTGGCACTTGTGTGAGAACATAAAGTCCAAGCTGCCGCTTGTACCCAATGTACCACCAAATTTGGTAAATACGCTACGTACATTTGCAACGGTACGGGTAGTATTGTCAGTAAGAGTCTCTACATAAATAGCTATACCGTGAGGACCATAGCCTTCATAGTTCATCTCCTTATAATCCTTCTGGTCTTTACCCATTGCGTTCTTTATAGCACGCTCGATATTATCCTTCGGCATATTTT
Source organism: uncultured Bacteroidales bacterium (assembly GCA_937876995.1). Lineage (GTDB taxonomy): Bacteria > Bacteroidota > Bacteroidia > Bacteroidales > Bacteroidaceae > Colenecus. The sequence goes on from CALEFD010000043.1 coordinate 18,851, forward strand.
CGTGTTTTGCAGTAGCTATAATAGCACGCAATGCCGAATTGTTGTCCGGATCAGGACCACCTGCCTTAACAGCAATTGAAATCTGTTTTCCAATACGGGTAAATGTCTTTGCCATGTTACCCCAACGTTTCATCTTTCTGGCCTTTCTAAATTCAAAAGCTCTTCCCATAGTCTATATTTATTTAATTATTATCTAAGTTTTGCGTCAAGTTTATCCTGCAATGCCTGAATAAGTTTGTTCATAACCTTTTCAATCATCACATCATTCAAAGTCTGGGTTTCATCCTGTAGCATAAAGCTTACAGCATAGCTCTTCTTGCCTGCTTCCAGATTCTTGCCTTCATAAACATCAAATAGAGCAACATCTTTCAGAAGTTTACCACCAACCTGATATGCAATTTTCTCTATTTCAGCAAACTGAATCTGTTTGTCTATCAACAGAGCCAGGTCACGACGTACTGATGGATATTTTGGCAATTCTGTATAATTGGTCTTTACCTTACGTGTAGCCTTAAGCAATTCATCCCAACAAACATCTGCATAATACACCGGAGCAGTCAAATCGAACATTGCAGCTATTTTGTTATTAACGACACCCATAACAGCAATAGTTTTACCACCTCTGGTCTTATATTCCAAAGCCGATGAGAATAGTTCATTTTCCGATTCTGCCACCACTACAGCATCTTTCTTCAGTCCAAGACGGGTAAATATATTCAACAGATAAGATTTCAGTTCAAAAGCAGAACTCTTTTCGTCCTGATGAGCCCAAGAAGACTCTACTTTGTAACCGGTAATCCACATTCCCAGATGATTATCTTCACTATACGCCTTCAATGGATTCTGAACTGAACCATCTTCAGCCGGAGCAGCAAGCGCTTCTCTACGCTTTGCATCGAAATAATAGCACTTGCCAAATTCAAAGAAACGCAAATTAGCATTCTGACGACGCACATTCCTTGAAAGACTTTCCAAACCGCCAAATAGCAATGATGCTCTCAGAACATTCAAATCGGAACTTAACGGATTCATCAATCTTACCAAACGTTCCGGATTATATGTTTCCAAGCCGTCATAATAAGCAGCCCTTGTCAAAGAGTTGTTCAATATTTCATTAAAGCCACAACCCACCAACTGTTCTGATACCAAATCTTGCAATTTGTGTGAACGATCCACTTCTCCCTGAACTGTCAGACTGGACTGAACTGACTTTCCAAACTCAATATTGTTATAACCGTAAATTCTCAATATCTCTTCTACAACATCGCAAGGACGCTGTACATCTACCCTAAACGGAGGTACAAGAAGTGAGAGACCATCGGCTTTTTCCGCAACAATTCTCATACCAAGATTTGTTACTATACTCTTAATTACATCAGCGGGTATCTCCTTACCTATCAATGAATTTGCATATTGATAATTGAATTCTACCTTAAAACTCTCTATAGGATTTGGATAGACATCCTTTATCTCCATTGATATAGTACCACCTGCCAACTCTTTAATAAGCATAGCAGCCTGTTTTAGAGCATATACCACTCCGTTTGGATCTATGCCGCGTTCAAAACGGAAAGATGCATCGGTACTAAGTTGATGTCTGCGTGCACATTTTCTAATCCATGTAGGATTAAAGTATGCGCTCTCCAGGAATACATTTTTTGTATTTTCTGATATACCTGACTTTAGACCGCCAAACACACCTGCTATACACATAGGTTCTTTAACGTTGCAAATCATCAAATCTCTATCAGAAAGTTTTCGCTCTTGACCATCCAAAGTAACAAAAGGAGTTCCTTCCGGCATTGTTTTCACAACAACCTTACCACCTTCAATCATATCGGCATCAAAACTGTGCAATGGCTGACCGTATGCATGAAGTATATAGTTTGTTATATCAACCACATTATTGATAGGATTCAAACCTATAGCCACCATCTTACGCTTTAACCATTCAGGACTCTCCTTTACAGTCACACCTTTTATAGATACACCAGCATATCTTGGACATGCTTCGCTGTTTTCTACCTCTATATCTATAACCAAATCGTTGTTATCTACAGCAAAGCCCAACTCAGAAGGACGATTCAGCGATGTCTTATATCCATTCTGCAACAGCCATGCATAGAAGTCTCTTGCTACGCCCCAATGCGAACAAGCATCAGCATGGTTAGGTGTGATATCAACCTCTATTACATAATCCGATTCAAGTTTGAAATATTCGGCAGCAGGAGTTCCAGGAACAGCATCTTCCGGCAGTACCATGATACCATCATGATTGTCACTCAATCCCAACTCTTTTTCTGAGCACAACATTCCCTGCGATGCTACGCCACGCAGTTTAGATGGTTTGATAGTAAAACATTCATCACCATCGTATATTTTTGCACCAATTGTAGCCACAGCCACTTTCTGACCCGCAGCAACATTTGGAGCGCCACAAACTATCTGAACAGGGTCCTGTCCGTTACCCTCATCAACAGTAGTTACGTGCAGATGGTCTGAATTTGGATGTTCTTCACAGGTAAGTACCTGACCTATCACAATACCTTTCAATCCACCTTTAACAGATTGAACCTCTTCTACTGCGCCCACTTCCAATCCAATGGAAGTCAATGCTTCTGCTACCTCTTCCGGAGTAAGATTAAAATCTACATACTCCTTTAACCATTTGTATGAAATATTCATTTTTACGCTTTTCGTCTATGAACCGCAAAATTACAAAAATAATCAATACACCTTATATAAAACAAAGACTTTCACTCTATGAAAATAAAGTGAAAGCCATATAAAGCAATTTTAAGAAATCAAATCAGGTCGCGTTGACGACAAAACATATCTGGGAAATGCTGTTCTACATTCTCAACAGACTTACTGAATATACCATAGATTGCAGAACCGGAACCGGACATAGATGCGTATTCTGCGCCCAATTCATACATTTTATCTTTTAACTGCTGCAGTTGCGGATGTTTTGCAAACACACTCTTTTCAAAATCGTTTACTATCAAATTCTTCCATTCTGAAACAGGGCGTTTTATTGCATCACGCAATGAGACTTCCGGTTTTGCAGGAGTAACACCTGCATATGCTTCGGCAGTACTGACAAAGATATTCGGTTTTACTATAACTATGAAATAATTTTGCAATGACAAATCTACAGGAGTTAGTATTTCACCCCTACCTGTTGCAAAAGCAGGTTTATTGCGAATAAAGAAAGCGCAATCGGAACCCAACTGTGCAGCATAACGCTCCATACAACGGTTCTTCATCTTCAACCCAAAACGCTTATTCAGCAATGCTATCATCTGTGCCGCATCTGACGAACCACCACCCAGACCGGCGCCCGACGGGATATGTTTATACAGATGAATTACAACAGGTGGAATATCAAAATCTTCAGCCAGAAGTTTATATGCCTTTACTACCAGATTATCGGCAGGATTACCCTCTATGGCATCGCCTAACAGATGAAGTTCGTACGAACTTTCATCAACAGAATCTATTTCAGGATATCTGCTTTCGGTCTTTAGATGAAGTAGGTTTCCCACCTCAAGTCTCTTTTTAATAACACCCGAATCCAAAGGTTTCTTTAATGTAACCTCCAGAGCATCCTGCAAATTGACAGGAAAGAACAGAGTCTCTATATCGTGGTAGCCGTCTGTCCTTTTAGCCACTATATTTAACCCAATATTAATCTTTGCGTTAGGAAAAGTAATCATAGTTCTACCAAATTTTCAGTAAAGTTAAACTATTTATACGATATAAATGGTTCTATCTGACATATTTTTTAATTGTTAATAATTGGTTGATAACACAAACAGGTTTTACTTATATTGAAACAACAAATAAGATAACTTTGCAAAACAAATAATTAGAGAATGGCACAAACTTCACGTAGCAGACAGTCTAAGCAGACTGAAAATATAGTACTTAACCACCTGCAGCCTCAAGCATTGGAACTTGAAGAGGCTGTACTTGGTGCTTTAATGATAGAACAAGATGCATTCATTTCAGTTAGCGATATTCTAAAGACAGAATCGTTCTATGACAACAGACATCGCGCCATATATTCTGCGGTATCATCGTTGTATATCAGTCAACGCCCAATAGATATTCTTACTGTAACAGAGCAGTTAAAGAGTACCGGACAGTTGGAAGAAGCCGGTGGTGCAGCATATATAGCGTTGTTGGCAGGTAAAGTAACATCATCGGCCCATATAGAATATCATGCTCAGATTATTGCGCAAAAAGCCATTGCACGTGAATTAATCAGTTATACAGGCGACCTGCAAGCAAAAGCATTTGACAGCACTACCGATGTTTCGGAGTTGCTTCAAGAGGCTGAAGGCCAACTTTTTCAGATAACCCACAGAAACATTAAAAAGGACTACTCTTCTATTGATTCTGTCCTTTCTGATGCTATGCAAAGAATTAAGACAGCAGCTACACGCGCAAAGGGAATGAGCGGATTAGCCAGTGGATTCAAAGCATTGGACGATGTAACCTCAGGATGGCAAAAATCAGACCTTATAATATTGGCTGCACGTCCTGCCATGGGTAAAACAGCCTTTGCATTATCAATGGCAAAGAATATTGCAGTAAACAACAACGAACCTGTTGCTGTCTTCTCGCTTGAAATGTCAAATGTACAGTTGGTCAATCGTCTTATATCAAGTGTCTGCGAAATACCCGGGCACAAACTGCGCGATGGCAGATTGGCACCTTACGAATGGAATATATTAGACCAGAAAGTAAGTGCCCTGCAAAATGCACCTATCTATTTAGATGATACTCCATCGCTTTCCATTACCGAATTCCGTTCTAAAGCATTCCGTTTGAAATCGGAACATGACATCCAACTGATAATAATTGACTACCTGCAGTTAATGAATGCCAGCGGTATAAAATTCGGTAACAGGCAGGAAGAGATTAGTACAATATCCCGCAACTTGAAAGCTATTGCAAAGGAATTGGACATTCCTATTATTGCCTTGTCACAGCTAAACCGTAGTGTAGATTCCAGAGAAGGTGGTTACGAAGGCAAACGTCCGCAGTTGAATGACTTGCGCGAATCGGGTGCCATTGAACAGGATGCCGACATAGTTTGCTTTATACATCGCCCTGAATACTATAAAATATATGAAGACCCACAACATAACGATTTACATGGTGTAGCTGAAATTATTATTGCAAAACACAGAAACGGTGGCGTAGGCGATGTAAGATTGGCATTCCGTTCTGAACTTGCTCTCTTTGACAACCTTGGAGCAAAATCTATTCAATCCAAAGTAAATCAGCCACAACAATCAGTTGACAAAAAAGAAGAGGACCTTGAAAACGATCCTCTTGGCGCGAATACACATCCGCTTATGGATATCTAAAGCTATCTGCCGTCATCATTTAAGACCGACGGCAGCAGCTATTCCTTGATCTACTCCACTAAAGCCCATAAAGGCCAAAGCCAACAGACCCGCTGTAATCAAAGCTATTGCTATACCCTGCATATTCTTTGGTATCTTAACCATGCTCAGCTGTTCGCGTATGCCTGCAAATATAATCAGAGCAAGAGCAAAACCTATTGCAGTTGCAAAGGCGTAAATAACGCCAACCAACAGTGTAGGTTCCAAACCTTGTGCATTGTAAGTTCCGTTTGCAACCAATATAGATACACCAAGAATACAACAGTTTGTAGTAATAAGAGGCAAGAAAATACCCAGTGCCTGATAAAGAGACGGAGACATCTTCTTCAATACAGTTTCAAGCATCTGAACCAATCCGGCAATAACCAGAATAAACACAATGGTTTGCAGATATTCCAAATGGAATGGTACTAAAACATATTGTTGCAACAAGAAAGTCACAATAACAGCTATAACCAACACAAATGCTACAGCCACACCCATACCTGTGGCAGTTCCAACCTTTTTGGAAACACCCAGGAACGGGCAGATTCCCAAGAATTGGGACAATACTATATTATTTACAAATATTGCCGATATAAAAATCAAAAAATATTCCATAACAATAATTTTAAGTGTTAAGCATTAGCCGATTTACTACTCTTTATCTTATTCACAATAGCTATAAGCAATCCCAATGTAATGAAAGCACCCGGAGCAAGCACAAACACCAGCATAGACATAGAGCTTGGCAACAGCTGAATTCCAAAGAAAGAACCATTACCCAGCAATTCTCTTACCATACCTAAAAGTGTGAGAGCAAGAGTAAAACCTATTCCTATACCTACGCCATCACACAAAGAAGCAAGCACATTATTCTTTGCAGCAAAAGCTTCGGCACGTCCCAAAATAACGCAGTTTACTACAATAAGTGGTATAAAAATACCCAAGGTCTGGTACAAATCAGGCACGTATGCCTGCATAACCATCTGCAAAATTGTTACGAACGATGCAATAACAATAATATAGCAAGGTATTCTTACACCGTCTGGAATAAGATTCTTAAGCAATGATATAAACACATTTGAACATATAAGCACAAACATTGTAGCAACACCCATACCCAAACCATTTACAGCTGATGTAGTGGTAGCCAATGTTGGACACATACCAAGCAAGAGAACAAAAGTAGGGTTCTCTTTGAGAATTCCGTTAAGTATTATTTTAAAGTTCTTCATACTCTGTTCCTCCTATCAATTTTGTGTTGTTGCACTTGTTGTACCATCGGCAGTTTTTGAATAGAGTGCATTGTAAGCATTCTGAACCGCACGCAAAAAGGCTCTGGAAGTAATTGTAGAAGCAGTAATAGCGTCTATTTTACCACCATCTTTAGATACTGTAAAACCACCATCTGCAGGATTCATACCCACAATATTATGATTTCCGGCTTTTTCCGGAGCACCCAACAAAAGAGTAACCACCTTAGATTGTTCTTTTACAGCCTGTTCTGTTGACTGCTTAAACCAAGTAACAGCATTTGCACCCAAACCCGGTGTCTCTGCGTGTTCCAGCACTTCGTAACCAAGAATTACACCTTCCTTATTAAATCCCACCAAAACAGTAAGATTACCACCAAAAGCATTAGGATCTGTACTCTTTACAGCTGTACCCAACAGATTATTATCTGAATCCTGTACCTGATAGAAGACAAAACCATCCTTTTCCCAAGGTTCTGAAACAGTAAAAGGAATATCCTGGTCGCCTATAATCACCTGTTTGATACCATTTGCCAATGTCTCTGCATTGATCTTTTCAATTGGCCCGCTTGTAACCACATTAACCCAAGCCAATAATGCTGCAGCCACCACCGATATAAGTGAAAGTGACAGCACCATATTTGTGATATTTGATTTCAGTTTTTTCATTTCTTTACACTCCCAAAACGTTTAGGTTTACACCAGTTACAAATAAGAGGATTAACTGCATTCATAATAAGGATAGCGAACGACATACCTTCCGGATATGCACCAAAGTATCTTATTATAACTGTCAGCAAACCTATTCCAACACCATACACTACCATTCCCTTTGGTGTCATAGGCGATGTTACATAATCGGTAGCCATAAAGATAGCACCCAACATCAAACCACCTGAACAGAGATGATAAAGCGGATTTGCATACATCACAGGATTAATCAACCACATAATGGAAGTAAACACCAAAACAGTACCGAATATTGATACAGGAATATGCCATGTAATTACTCTGCGAACCAACAGATAGCCAAAGCCAAGCAACAGTGCCAGCGCACTAACTTCGCCTATACAACCTGCGGTATTACCAACAAACACCTGCCAAAGTTCAGGAAGTTGATTCAATGCAGCAGTATTACCGGACAGAGCCTCTTTCATCAAGCTAAGAGGAGTTGCAGTAGTAACAGCATCAGCATAAGCAAGCATCTGATGTGTTTCAGGCCACGATGTCATCTTTGCAGGGAATGATATAAGCAGGAACACACGACCTACAAGAGCAGGGTTAAACGGATTGTTACCCAAACCGCCAAAGGCCATCTTACCAATTCCTATAGCAACCAAAGCACCTATTATAATAATATATAGAGGCAGATTTGATGGCAAGTTGAATGCAAGCAAAAGACCTGTCACTATAGCCGAACCATCAAAAATGGTTGTCTTTTCTTCTTTCAACAGATATTTGGTGATTGCCCACTCAAAAAACATACAAGACACTACAGATGTTGCAGTAACTACCAGTGAACCCAGTCCGAATGCAATTATAGACGCTATAAACGCAGGTATCAGGGCTATTACAACTGCATACATGTTTTTCTCTACAGAATCGCCATTATGGGCGTGTGGAGATGTCGATATAAATAGTTTAGCCATATCTTTCAATAATTATTTGGTGTTGCGTGAACGGATTATACCGCCAACCTTATTCTTTGTCAATCTTACCCAGTCAAGCAGAGGTCTGTGTGACGGACATGATGATTGACAACATCCACACTCTATACAACTCATTATCCATTCCTGTTCGGCACGTTCCCAATCGCTTAATTCGCCACAAGTAGCCAACAGATATGGTTCAAGTCCCATAGGACAAGCCTGTACACATTTTGAACAACGTATGCAATGCTGTTCCTCTTTACGAATGGCATCGGCTTCTGGCAACATAAGTACACCCGAAGTACCTTTAACAACAGGCACATCGGCATTAAGAAGCGGACGTCCCATCATAGGACCACCACTTATCAGTTTTGCAGTATCTTCCGGCATTCCACCCGCATATTCAATAACCTGACTGATAGGTGTACCCATTCTAACCAAAAGGTTTGCAGGATTTTGCACACTTTTACCAGTTACGGTTACTATTCTTTCAAACAGAGGTTTGTTCTTCTGAACAGCCTGATAAACAGCATAAACGGTGCCCACATTCTGTACTACAACGCCTACACTTGCAGGAAGTGCCGGCGGAGGTGGAACCTGACGACCTGTTACAGCTTCAATCAACTGTTTTTCGCCACCCTGCGGATATTTTGTTTTCAGTTTAACAACCTCAATGCCCTGAACAGAGGCAACTTTTGATTGCAACAATTCTATAGCATCAGGTTTATTCTCTTCAATACCTATAAATGCTTTGTTTATGCCCAATGCCTTTAAAAGAATCTGAACACCAACCACAATTTCGTCTGGATGTTCCAACATAAGACGATGATCGGCTGTTAGATATGGTTCACATTCCACAGCATTTATCACCAATGAATCTATTTTGCAATCCTTTGGAGGCATCAGTTTAACGTGAGTTGGGAAACAAGCGCCACCCAAACCTACTATACCAGCATCCTTTATCTTTGCAATAATCTCTTCAGGTGTAAGATTACACTCTTTCACCAAATCTTCTGAACGGTCTATGGTTGGTTCCCAAACATCGTCAACCACATCTATATAGATAGCAGGTTTTCTGTAACCGCTGGCATCTACCACTGTATCAACTTTAGCCACCTTACCGGATACGCCGGAATGGATTACTGCCGACATAAAGCCACCGGCATCTGCTATTTTTGTACCAACATTCACTAAATCGCCTTTTGCCACACAAGGAACAGACGGCGCACCTATATGCTGAGATAAAGGATATACAGCCTGTTTTGGCAAGCCCAATTCACAAATTGGCTTTGTAGCGGTCAATTTGTTTTCATCGGGGTGTACACCACCTATTGTAAAAGTCTTCTTCATATTCATTGGTTGGTTTGAACATTTTCTTCTGTTGCCGGTTTCTTTCTTTCAGGGAAGTTCACTGCCAGAATAGAGTGCTGCGGACATTCATCAACACACTTTCTACAGAGACGGCACTTTTCAAAATCAATATACGCCAGGTTGTTTTCCAGTGTGATAGCTTCAAACTGACAAGCCTTTACACACTTTCCGCAACCTATACAAGCCACTGCACAAGCCTTCTTTGCTACAGGACCCTTATCTTTGTTTACACAAGATACAAATATTCTGCGATCCAGCTTATTCTTGTTGCGCAACTCAATAATGTTACGAGGACAAGCCGATACACACATACCGCAAGCAGTACACTTATCCTGATCCACTTCCGGAAGTCCTGTTTCCGGATTCATCCTGATTGCATCGAACTTACAAGCCTCAACGCAGTCGCCACAACCCAGACATCCAAAAGCGCAACCTGTTTCACCGCCCGACATCATGTGTGCAATAGCACAACGTGAAGCACCGTCGTACACATTTATACGAGGACGATTTTCGCAACTTCCGTTACATCTTACAACAGCAACTTTAGGAGTAGTCTGTTCAACCACATCACCTAAAATTTCTGCAATCTGTTGCATCACTTCTCCACTTGCAGCAGAGCATCTCATTCCCTTTAAAGAACCCTTCTTAACACAGTTCTCGGCAAATGCAGCACATCCCGGATATCCGCATCCGCCACAATTTGCACCCGGAAGGATTTCGTTAATCTGGACCACTCTCGGGTCTTCTTCGACAGCAAATTTTTTGGATATAAAAAATAGTACTACAGCCAATATCAAGCCTGTAATACCCAAAACAATTACTGCCGTCAAAATCATACTTGACATATTTTGGTTTTATTCTATTATGCTAAAACTAAACACTCTCTTAATTTTGTTTCTAAAGAGAAACAGCGAAATATAGTACGGTACCAATACAAGCAACGCAATAAGAGCCGATTTCAGTTCGTTACCGGTTATTTCTGTTGCCACAATCAACACAGTCAGCAAAATAAACAGCGGCAAACCGAAAGCCAACGCAACAGCTTTTGCGCCTTGCGATGTTGTTCCCAATACGGTTACCACCTGACCAACAGAATATCTTTCAGGCGCATCAACAACCACTTCTACAATCTTTTCTTTCATTTCAGAAATTCTGCAAAGCGATTTTGCCTGACATCCGGAACAGGCAGAAACCTGCACAATCTTAACATAGACTGTACGGTTTTCTATCTTATCTATAACACCACTGTGTTTGATACTCTCTTTCACACTCCAAAAGTACTGCATTTTTCTGTAGCAACACTCCAAACACGCAAAAAAATTACATTTTTATTCCTTTTTTCAGCTATTCGGCAGGCTGTTTAAGAGCATAAATCAAAAATAATCGTCAAATTCAGAACATTTTATCTAAAAAATCTCTACCTTTGCGCCCGCTGTTACGAGTTGACAGCATAATTCAAATCATTAATTAATAAAAAACGAGAAACAATGGCAACAAAAATCAGACTACAGAGAAGAGGTCACAAAGCTTATGCTTTCTACTCAATCGTCATTGCCGACTCAAGAGCTCCACGTGATGGAAAGTTTATTGAGAAGATTGGTACTTATAACCCAAACACCAATCCTGCAACAATAGATTTGAATTTCGAAAGAGCATTGTATTGGGTAATGGTTGGCGCACAGCCTACAGACACTGCACGTAACATCCTTTCAAGAGAGGGCGTTTACCTGATGAAACACCTTAAGGGTGGTGTTCAGAAAGGTGCTTTTGACGAAGCAGCAGCTCAGGCTAAGTTCGATGCTTGGAAACAGGCAAAAGACAGCTCACTTAACGCAATCGTTGTTAAGGAACAGCAGGCTAAACGTGAACTTAACAAGGCTAAGTTAGAAGCAGAGAAGAAGGTTAACGAAGCTATTGCAGAAAAAGTAGCTCAGAAGAAAGCTGAAGCTAAAGTTGCTGAAGCAGAAGCAGCAGCAGCCGAGGCAGCTGAAGAAGCACCTGCAGCAGAAGAAGCTCAGGCAGAAGCTTAATCAACCTTACTTATCGGACATAATCCTCGGTAATCTCAGAAATATTTTGAGTAACCGAGGATTTTTCATACTCACACCTTTCTATTTAATTATCCTATGAACAAGTTTTCAAAATTCCTACAGAGAAAAAATATAGATATATCATTAAAGAAATATGGCGTTGATGCTTTAGGAGCAATGGCTCAAGGTCTATTTGCATCACTTCTTATTGGTACAATAATTTCCACTATAGGTGAACAACTTGGATTTACCATTCTTACTGAAGTTGGAAACTTTGCAAAGAGTATGGCAGGCCCGGCAATGGCTGTATCTATAGGCTATGCTTTACAGGCACCTCCATTGGTACTATTTTCACTACTGGCAGTAGGTGCAGCAAGCAATTCGTTGGCAGGCGCCGGAGGACCATTAGCCGTATATTTCATAACTATTTTTGCATCAGAGGCAGGAAAAGCTGTTTCAAAAGAGACTAAAGTAGATATTATTATTACCCCTCTAATTACCATTGCTGTTGGAATAGGATTAGCATATTGGTGGGCGCCTGCCATTGGCGCAGCAGCCAATTGGATAGGAGACATAATAATGTGGGCAACAGGCAAACAACCATTCATAATGGGTATTTTGGTCTCTGTAATAGTAGGAATGGCACTAACACTACCTATCAGTTCTGCTGCAATATGCGCAGCTTTGGGCTTGACCGGATTGGCCGGTGGCGCAGCATTAGCAGGTTGTTGTGCCCAAATGGTTGGATTCGCATTTTTAAGTTTCAAAGAAAACGGTTGGAACGGACTGATTTCACAAGGCATAGGTACAAGCATGCTTCAGATGGGAAATATTGTAAAAAATCCCAAAATATGGATAGCACCAACTTTGGTTTCTGCCATTACAGGCCCTATTGCCACTTGCATTTTCCATATAGAGATGAATGGCCCTGCCATAGCATCGGGCATGGGAACCTGTGGTTTTGTAGGTCCTATAGGACTATACACCGGATGGGCTACCGATATTGCAAATGGAATTAAAGAGAGTATAACATTTGCTGATTGGAGTGGAATGATTTTGGTATGTTTTATTCTACCGGCTATTCTAACTCCTCTATTTGGAATAGTATTCAGAAAGATTGGTTGGATAAAAGATGGAGACCTAAAGTTGGATTAACTTCAGGCCTCCAAACCCAAAAACCTAATAATGATTAAATAGAATGCCGATTACGTTTAATCGTTCATCAGCTTTCTATAACGAATGCGTTTAGGCTCTTCATAGCCCAACTGCTTAATCTTGTAATCTTCATATTCACTGTATGATCCTTCATAGAACACCACTTTACTATCTCCTTCAAAAGAGAGTATATGTGTACAGATTCTATCTAAGAACCAACGGTCATGGCTTACTATAACTGCACAGCCTGCAAATCCGTCAAGACCCTCTTCCAGAGCACGCAGTGTATTTACGTCTATATCGTTGGTAGGTTCGTCCAATAGCAATACATTACCCTCCTCTTTCAATGCCATAGCCAACTGTAATCTGTTACGTTCACCGCCGGACAACATTGCGCACTTCTTTTCCTGATCAGCACCTGAAAAATTGAAACGTCCCAAGTAGGCACGAGCATTAACATCTTTTCCACCCAAACGGATAAGTTCATTACCACCACTTACCACCTGATATACACTCTTTTCAGGATCTATATCTTTATGTTGCTGATCTACGTATGCAATCTTTACGGTTTCACCCACTTCAAATTCACCACCATCTACACTTTCCAATCCCATTATAAGGCGGAACAGAGTAGTTTTACCTGCACCGTTAGGACCTATTACACCTACAATACCATTTGGTGGCAACGAGAAATTCAAATCATCAAACAAAAGCTTTTCACCAAATGCTTTCTTAACGCCTTTTGCTTCAATTACCTTATTACCCAGGCGAGGACCATTTGGAATAAAGATCTCCAGTTTTTCTTCTCTCTCCTTTACATCTTCGTTAATAAGTTTATCGTATGAATTCAAACGAGCCTTACCCTTAGCCTGACGCGCCTTTGGTGCCATACGTACCCATTCAAGTTCGCGTTCCAGAGTTTTTCTGCGTTTACTTGCCTGTTTCTCTTCCTGAGCCAATCTTTGAGATTTCTGTTCCAACCAGCTGGAGTAGTTACCTTTCCAAGGAATACCTTCACCACGGTCTAATTCAAGAATCCAACCGGCAACATTATCTAGGAAGTAACGGTCATGAGTAACAGCTATAACTGTACCTTCGTACTGTTGCAAATGCTGTTCCAGCCACTGAATACTCTCAGCATCCAAATGGTTGGTAGGCTCATCAAGCAACAGTATATCAGGCTTTTGCAACAAAAGTCTGCACAATGCCACACGACGACGTTCACCACCGGACAACACACCGGTTTTCTGATCTTCCGGCGGACAACGCAGTGCATCCATAGCCTGTTCCAGTTTATTATCTATATTCCAGGCATCGGTTGCATCAATAATATCCTGCAATTCAGCCTGACGCGCCATAAGTGCATCCATTTTATCTTGATCTTCGTAGTATTCAGGAAGTTCGAACTTATGGTTTACCTCATCATATTCTGCCAGTGCATCATAAACCTGCTGAACACCCTCCATAACCACCTCTTTTACTGTCTTTTCAGGGTCTAGCTGAGGTTCCTGAGGCAGATAGCCCACACTGTAACCGGGTGAAAATACCACCTGTCCCTGATAACTCTGTTCCAGTCCGGCAATTATCTTCATCAAAGTAGATTTACCGGAACCATTTAAACCTATGATACCTATTTTAGCTCCGTAAAAGAACGATAGATAGATATCTTTCAAAACCTGCTTGTTGTTTTGGTAAGCCTTACTAACGCCTACCATTGAGAAAATAATTTTCTTATCGTCTGAATATTGTGCCATATACTATAAAAATTGGACACGAAGATAGTAAAAAAACAAAGTTTCTCCATACTTTTGCACTATCTTTATAGATGATACGTAGAGATTTTATGGACGATTCACTTTTTTACAACATGTTCGAGAGCAGAATGGAACAAGACCTGCTCAAAATTTGCCGTGACCACGGAGTATTGGAGAACCATCTATTGCAGAGCGATGACATAAATGACAAATGGACTGCTTATGCTCCGGAATACATGGCACAAGCCGTAAAGGAGATTGCCGACTACCCTACTGTAGCCATTGCTTGGGCAGCATATATAGGCATGGCTGTAGCATGTTGGTGGAACAGAGATTGGAATAAATTAAAGGACCAACCCTACTCTGTTCTGCAGGGCGAACGTGGTTTTGACGACATGGACGAACATATAGTACGAGACATTTTAGGGCTACAGCTTGAAGGAAAGGAGGCTAAAAAAATTGAGAATGTCATTCACAGCTGTGCTGAACATGCATTAGGTTTGATTAGAAGAGAAGGCATAGAACCTCAAAGCAAAAAGGCATTCTACGTCTATGCCAGAACAGAACAGGTTATGTTCAAAATTGGTGCAGCCATTGAATTGCACCGTTTGGGCTACGAGTATAGAAAACTGGATTCTAAAGATTGCTGATAAGAGATGGAGTTTACCACCATATTTGATTTCATAGGAACATTCGCCTTTGCCATAAGCGGCGTAAGATTGGCCGCACGTAAAAATTTCGATCTGTTCGGAGCTTACGTAGTTGGTTTTGTTACGGCTGTAGGTGGTGGTACTCTACGCGATCTTATGTTAGGCACCACCCCTTTCTGGATGACCACACCCTATTACGTTATAATAACAGGAATAGCCCTTTTGACAGTAATAGTTTTGAAGAGATGGCTTGTTCGTTTTGACAACACATTCTTTATTTTCGATGCTATAGGATTGGGATTCTTTACCGTAGTTGGTCTTGAAAAGAGTATGGCTGCCGATTTTCCCATGTGGATAAACATAATTATGGGTTGTATAACAGGTGCAACAGGTGGAATTATTAGAGATATTCTGTTAAACGAAGTTCCCTTGATATTCAGAAAAGACATCTATGCACTTGCTTGTGCCGGAGGTGGTATAGTATATTGGTTATGCCACAGATATGGAATGCCTAACATAGCCACGCAGATAATTGCGGCAGCTTCGGTTATCATTATCAGAATAGTAGCTGTACGTTTTGGTATAAGTTTGCCATCGTTATCGCCTGACAACGATGATTCACTTCATGGAGACTCTTGATGAATCCTTTAGAACCGGATCGCAAGTCAAATCTACACCAAGTTTACGGAATATTTTTCTATCCACTTCGCTCAACATTACAGTAGAGTGAACCTGACAACCCTTCAGTTCAGGTAGTTTCTCCAATGCCTTTCTGCAATTTTCGTCAGATGTACTCAACATAGACAATGCCACAAGAACTTCGTCAGTATGCAGACGCGGATTCTTGCCATGCAAAAAATCCAATTTGGTTTTCTGTATAGGCTCAATCATACTCTGCGATATAAGTTTTATATTATGATCTATACCTGCCAAATGTTTGATTGCATTCAATATAAGGGCAGCACTTGGGCCTAAAAGCGGACTTGTTTCTGCAGTAATAATTGTACCATCAGCAAGTTCTATGGCAGATGAATGTACACCCGACCTATCTTTTCTCTCTTTGGCTGCAACTGTAACTTTTCTAAAATCAGTGGAGATTTTCACCTGTTTCATCAACAAAGCTATTTTATTCACTTCGTTGTCATTACAATCACCTTTTGCCAATTTACCCAAAGCGGTGTAGTAACGTCTTATGATTTCGTCTTTGGCAGCATTCATGCATGTTTCTTCGTCCGACATACAGAAACCAACCATATTTACACCCATATCTGTTGGTGATTTATATGGATTTTCTCCGTATATACCTTCAAACAGTGCATTCAACACAGGAAATATCTCAATATCGCGATTATAGTTTACAGCTGTTTTGCCGTAAGCTTCCAGATGGAACGGATCAATCATGTTCACATCATTCAAATCGGCAGTGGCTGCTTCATAAGCCACATTCACAGGATGTTTAAGTGATAGATTCCAGATAGGGAATGTTTCAAATTTTGCATATCCAGCCTTTATACCGCGCTTATGGTCGTGATATAGTTGACTTAAACATACTGCCATCTTTCCACTGCCCGGACCTGGTGCTGTCACAATAACTAACGGGCGAGTTGTCTCTACATAATCGTTCTTACCAAAACCATCTTCCGAATCTATAAGAGCAACATTAGTAGGATAACCCTCTATGGTATGATGATAATAGGATTTTATTCCAAGACGATTTAATTTTTCTCGATACGCATCTGCGCTGGATTGTCCATTATAATGAGTAATAACCACAGAATTCACCATAAAACCTTTACTGACAAACTCTTCGCGCAAACGCAGAACATCCATATCGTATGTTATACCCAGATCGCCACGAATTTTATTCTTCTCTATATCAACGGCACTGATTACCATTACAATCTCGGCATAGTCACTCAATTGCATAAGCATACGTAACTTACTGTCAGGTTGGAAACCCGGCAGTACACGGCTGGCGTGATTATCATCAAAAAGCTTTCCTCCAAATTCCAGATAAAGTTTATCGCCAAACTGAGCTATTCTCTGCTTAATATGCTCTGACTGAATGGTCAGATACTTGAGATTGTCAAAACCTATTTTATTCATACCCGTAATATCGTAACGGGTTACAAATTTAGCAAAATTTTCAGTAATTATAATCGTGAATCCTTTTTTCTACAAACTCTACAAAAAAATAATAGCTCCGAATGTCATACTCGGAGCTATACAATATAACCATTTCAGGAATTACTTCCACTTGTAGTTTGTTCTCCACAAATTAGGCAGGAATTCGTAGTAGAGAAGATGACGCCATGTTACCAAATCGTGAGCGCCACCGCCACCTACGTAGAACTGATGTTCAACACCCATCTCTTCCAGAGTTTCGTGCAGACGTTCATGACGTGCCATAAAACCTGTTTCGTATGTACCACCACCTATAAACATATAATCTATCTTATCGTTTATATCAGGATCGTTCAAAGCAGGAGTTTCAGAAACCTCAATAGCCGATGAAAGCAGACCCATAGAACCAAACACATCAAGATTACGCAAAGCCACATATTGTGACATTCTGCCACCCATAGAAAGACCACTCAACGCGCGAGCATGCTTATCTTTAATTACACTATACTTGGATTCTACATAAGGAATTACGCACTCTATAAGTTCTCTTTCCACCAATGGGAATGCCAATTCAGTATGCTGTGGATGACTACGTGTAACCATTTGGTCATTGGGGAATACCACAATCATCTCTTTAGCCTTACCTTCGGCTATCAGATTATCGAGAATAAAGTTTGCTCTACCATGCATAACCCACGTTTCAGTTAAATCGCCTGAACCACCCATCAGATAAAGAACCGGATATTTCTTTTTTGGATTGTAGTTTGCCGGAGTATAAACCATCATATCTCTCAGACCATCTGTAACAGAAGAATAGTAGTAATGTGTAGTAATACTGCCATGTGGAACTTCAGGTTTTGGGTCGTACCAGGTTGGTTCATCACCATGTACAAACAGAATGCTGAATGATGGCATTGCCGCATGACCTGTAAATGTATTGTTAGGGTCAATGTTCTGTACACCATCAATAATGAAATAGTAGAAATAGATTTCCGGTTTCAACGGACCAATAGTAACTTCCCACAATCCATTCTCTTTCTTTTCGAACGGTACACGTTTTCTTGCTTCGTTGCCCACAAACATAGAACCTGTCAGCAACACCTCCTGCGCACGTGGAGCATTGATTCTAAAAGTAACAGTATTGTCATCATGTACCTCCGGAGAGATTACGCTGGTACTATACGGTCTTATATTCTCCGTGTTACGCTGAGGATCAAACTGAATATTCACATGCGACTGTTGCGCAAATAGTGGCAATGCCATAGCAGCCAAAACTGCAAAAAGTATCTTCTTCATATTATTAAAACAGTTAATTTTTCGTAAAGATAGAACTAATTTTCTTACAAAAAGTATTTTAGCCCAAACTTCTGATAAAAAAACCATATTTCAACAATACAGACAGCCCGAACAAATCACTCTGTTCGGGCTGTACTATACTATTTTAAAGATTAGTTCTTCACTAAGTCTTTGAATGCTTCACCAAAGATCAGGTAGCTGGTGTTACCACCTATAGTACCTTCGTTCTGTCCCCACAAGAATGGCCAATCATCGTAGTTTTCAAAGTGGTCAGGCTGACGGAACAGCAAACCAGGAGCTACGTTACCCGGAATAAATGAGAAGTCTGCACGGTTATTTCCGTAGAACACCTCTTTAGGACGTGTAGCGCCAACTGCAGCCACAAATGAATAGTTATGGTATGGATGGCAACCAAACAACCAACCTGCAGCCTTATAAGCAAAGCTCTTATCAACTATATCAGGGAAGTATTTGTTTGCAAAACATACGGTTGTACCAAAGCTGGTTATACTACCGCCACCTGCCCAGTTACCCAGACCAATAGGCAGACCGTAAGGATTGTTTTCATCCAGACTTTCAATATACTCTTTATACTTTTCTACGTATGGACGGAGTTTCTCTTTATAAGCAGCATCCATATATGGAATAGCATCCATAGCTGTATTGATATTGGAATTCACATTTCTATCAAGCACATTCCAAATCTGGCTTTCAAACTGTTCCAAGTATTGTTTTTCTCCTGTAGCCACATAGAGCTGCAAGTTTGTTGCTACATTACCACTACCGTTATTACGGTTACGACCGTTCTGTCGAGCAGCATTTATTTCATCGGCCTCCTTCATCAATCTCTTTGACTGTTTCAGAGCGCGATCTGCCAAATCGTCGTTATATCCACGCAGAGCACGGCTGGCAGCGGCAAACATTGTTGCAGCACGCTGGTCAAGACCTACATTTCTGCTGGTGAAAGCCCACATATCATCAGGTGTACCACTACGTTTGCCATCGGCAGAAACCTGATATGGTTTCAATGATGGATCGTAGATAAGACCATCTGTAATAGCAGAAGCATCGCCTAAGTGATGATAGTTATCAAGTACAGAATTTGACAATGTCTGTGCCATGTGACCTATCTGTTCTGCTTGAGCAACTAGGTTCAATGTACCATGTTCAATGTACTGCAAAATATCAGGAGTTCCGTCCGGACGATGCAAATCCACATAGCGCTGTGCCTGGCTGACAAATGTTTCGTCACGCATAGGTTTGAAGAGTTCCCAGGCGGTAACAAAATTCTGAACAACACCAATATTTGAACCTGTTTCAATATCAAAGTCACCCGCATCAAAGAAACCACCTACGTTAAGTCCGGGAATATGTTCCAGAGCTTTGTATTTGGTATCTGTTCTTGGCCCTTGTGAATGTAAATCAAAGTGGTCTGTGCTAGGTGGAGCCTGCAAATAACCCTCTTTGAATGGTTCACCGTGCCATACTCTGTAAGCCTCGTTCACAAACATGTGGTTCATGTGAATAGGAATCCAAACATCGCTTGTAGCATCGGTAATCTTATCGTAAACATCATCGTTAATGATGAAGTTGTTTGTTACATAATCACCATATTTAATAAAATATACACCCGGTTCCTGAACTTCTGTAAAGTCAAACTTAATGTAGTGATATTTGTAATAGTCACCCCAAGCATTTGTCTTACCTGTGAACACCTCTTTTGTAGAGCCATCATCGTTCACCTTCATGATAGATGCTTTTGCCAATGGTTTATCCTGCTTGTCAAGTTCTATAACTGCAATTTTAGGCTGTGAAGGCACGTAACCCATCTGAGAGAAACCGATATTTGGTTCGCGAATCCAGTTTTCTATTGCATTTGGTTCTACTATCCAGGACATCACCTTACCTGTTTTGCCCGATGGAAGTACGCTACGCAATACAAACCAACCGTTCTGTGCCAACATACGACCATCGTAAAGCATCATATCGGTATCGGCCGATGTTATCTTTATCATTCGTGATGGTTCGTCAGGAGCAATAAGTATGCTTCTACCTGTTTCTAACGGCATAGGATCTATGAATCTGTCTGTTCCGCGGTCATCGTATGTTTTGTAACCCTTGTACTGCTTAACTTTTTCACTGTTTGGTCTGGTTACAGTGTTACTTACCGCATAACGTGGGAATCTGTTTGGACGGCCATCCATTATGAATGCTTTGCCCCAATACTGTGATGGCAAGAATTCAATGTTAAAACCTGCATCGCCTTCAAGTTCAGCCGGTATAGGTTCGTCTAAATAGACTGCTATTTCTACGGCTTTTCCCTGCGCTGTTACCACTACGCGAGAATCGAAATCGTAATCGTTGTAACGTAATGCTACTTCAATTGATTTCTCTTCTTTGTTTACTGTTCTTGATGGAGATTGAGGTACCAAGTCCCACTGTTCCGGAGTGTTTGACAATCTTACAGCACCACCCTGTACTGTTCTTACTCCGTGATGAATAATCTCTATTCCGGAATTCTTTTCATCATTGAATCCTCCGGAAAAGGTATTGCTGTAAACCAGCACGTTAACACCTTGTCTTTCAAAGTACTCAAGGTCATTGAGCACTAATTCCTGGTTGGCATTATTTACGTTTCCGCCACAAGCGGCTAACAATAATGAACCTAATGCTAAAAACGATGTTTTTCTCATTGTTAGTTAATTTATTTAATTTTGATTAGTATTTAACTTTCGTGTCAGTTCACAAAACTAATACAATTATTCCGTTCTGCAAACGTATTTTCTTTTTTTTGTTTATAGTGGAACTTTGGGACAAGCTGTTCGTTTATAGTAATAGAGTTAAGTTTGCTATGGTTCCGTTAGTTTATAGTGGAACTGAGGGACGTAGCTGTTGGTTCGTAGTAATAGGGCTATATTTGTTTCGGTTCCGCCAAAACAAGTTTTGGCTACTTCCCCCCTCGTAGTCTCTTACATTCCTACGAGGTACCCGCTCACGAGC
>CALEFD010000044.1 GCA_937876995.1 uncultured Bacteroidales bacterium
CATAGCCGTAGCAAACGAGTGACGCAACACGTGCGGGCTCTTTTTACCAACCGATGTAACCTGCGCCAACCTCTCACGTACCATACGATACACATACGAATGTGATATTCTACCACCGTTGCCCGACAGGAAAAGAGCTTTGGAATCGGTCTGCATTCCTGAACGTTGCTCAAGATAAGCCTTCAACTCGCTTGCCATCTCCTTTCCGTAAGGGATAATGCGCTCACGGCTACGTTTTCCGAACACCTTGATTACAGAACGCTCCAAATCTACATCGCACAAGTCAAGCCCGACAAGTTCCGACAAACGCATACCGGTCGAATAGAAGCACATTATTATCATTCTGTCACGACAGGCATCATACCCATCACCAAAAGCAACATCGTCAAGAAGAGAATCCATCTCTCCCTCTTTAACAAAAACAGGAAGCCTTTTTCTCAACTTTGGACCTTTCAAAGAAGTTGCCGGATTATAATCCACCACCCATATATGCCAGCTCCAGAGGATTGTGCCGTTCTCGTCCTTTACAGCGATCAGAGCATTGCCCGGAACCGTAGAATCAGTCGTCTTGAAGAAGACAAGATTATCGTTGAGTTCGACATTGCCCAGAACATTTTCCGATGCATTGTGATTTGCATCCACAGCCCACACAAGTTCAGCGCTTGCAGGGACACCTACAGACTCTTCAGAATTGCCCTTCACAGAAGCGTCAAAGAAGAATACACCAGCCTGAGGATAGATCATGTAGCTGTTTGCACATTCTTTTTCAGAAAGATTTGTGCCTTCACCTGAATATGGGGTCATGAAGTGCATCACTTCTCCATAAGACGTTCCATAAGAGTTGACCGCATAAGGCTTGACGAAATATCTTGTAGCCTCTGAAAGACCAGTGACATTCATGGCAAACTCGCCGACACCTGATCCGCAAGCCACCTTCGTACCTCCGGTCAGATCACTGCTTGTGCCCCAGATGAATCCTCTTTCCGTAACAGAAGCGGAACCAGGATATGTAACCTCGCATACAATCCTTACTGAAGAAACCGTCTTGTCGGTCACATTCTTCACATGGACAGTAGGGAGAGATGTATCCACATATCCTTCGTCCTTCATGCAGCGGACAAGGTGGGCGCTAGTGGTATGTTCACTTGTACGATATAATTCGATACTTGAATCAGAATCTGAAGAATAGTAGAAATAAAAACTGCATCCATACCTTTCTTGCGAATACTCTGATGACCACACCTGGCATTGTGAATTACTAAACCAATACCAACTATTATCAGCATAAATATATCCCGCCACAGGATAATACGTAGAATTCACCCCATTATACACAAAATCCCAACCGGACGAGAAGTTTATATTCCATTTGTTGGTAAGTTTCACATTACCCGATATATTCATATTCTGAGTGAATTTATAAGGGTAACGCATGTTTTTTACTTTAATAGGTGCTTTGGTATCTTCGCGCATTGTTATACCGTACGAAAATGACAAAGACCACGGCAATGTATAATCTAAATAGCCATCAGGATCTACATTAGAAGAACCTGCTGCACCCGAAGCTCCTGCCCTGCCACTGTTTGTGCCGGTCTGCAATTCGGCAGTTTCTGACTCTTCGTTCTCTTCATCTTCTTCTGGTTGTTCGCCTCCGTTACGGAATTTCTCCCACTTCTCTTTCCACTCTTTCAGCGTGTTATTTGAGAATGTATATGAGAAATTCTGGCTCATACCCTGAAAACGACCAAAACGTCCGTATGACCATTCGGTTCTATCGCCTACCACTACTCTGCCTGCATCATTAAATTCGTATGCGTATGTAGCCCAGGTAGCGTTCAAGTTAAATGTATAGTTCTTAGTCAGCTTAATTCTGGTACGTGTACTCAAATTACTCCAAGGCTTTGTTTTGGCAGCCATATTGTACGATATAGAGCCACCCAATTCATCTATCAGACTAAGTTTTCTTACTCCGGTAGAATCTTTATCGGTACGCAGTTTCATCTCCACATTATTGGAAACGCTAAGCGATATACTTCCCGTTTTTCCCTTTCTGGCATTACCATACATAGCTCCTTCAAAAGGAGAATACTGAACTGTACGTACTTCGCCTTGTTCATCTGTATATGTATATGTATCGTAGAAGCCATACTTTTCTGCGCTGAAATCGGGCGCCATACTATAACTTACAGATGGAGTAAAGACGTGTCGGGCCATAATAAACTTATCGCCAAACAATTTTATCCACAACTGCGATGGTTGATAAAAACCATACAGTTTTGTATTTGCCGATACGCTGAAGCTATAATCATAAACACGATTAAAGCCATAGACTGTATCGCGCTGCACCGCACCCTTTGTTTCGTCCCAAGATTGATTAATCCTGTGGGTGTACCACCTTTCCGTATAGTTAAACGATGGAGTAACGTTTATATTCTTAAGGAACTGGAATGTTGCACTAACAGGAATAGAGTGACGCATACCGTTTTTCCAATCTCTTACGAGACTTGTATGTAAAATCTCGTTCTCTTTGGAGACTATGCTGTTACTGAGTGTACCGCTATATGTAAACGAAATCTTTTCATACCACTTTTCTGCACCTGCCACCTTTTTGCGTTTGAACGGATAGATACGATTCAA
Source organism: uncultured Bacteroidales bacterium (assembly GCA_937876995.1). Classification (GTDB taxonomy): domain Bacteria; phylum Bacteroidota; class Bacteroidia; order Bacteroidales; family Bacteroidaceae; genus Colenecus. Next base: position 2,638 of record CALEFD010000044.1, read on the forward strand.
CGATATAGACAATGACGGCAGATTGACAGATAGTGTAGAGTCACGCATATTCTGCGACAGGTTCATAGAAGAAGATAGATTCAATCCTATTTTTGGAAAACTGCGAGAATAGCTTACACTTGATGTTCTGGTACTCTGCGAAGTAAGAGCCGGATTATAGAGGCTGGTCAGGTTTGAACGTTCATAGCTTGAAGTTGCAAAATTCACACTTGCAGAGAAATTGCTGTTAGGGTTTGCTTTAGCATCCTGACGATGTGTCCAGCGTACCTTAAAATCTTTTGATTTGGAGTAGTCCGGCAAACCTTTTTCACCTAATATTGTTGTAAGTGAACTAACATATACATTACCTGAATAACGGTATCTCTTTTTATATTTACTCTCTGCCGATACACCCCACGAACCTTTGGTAAAGACTTCGCCCAACAACTTTAAATCAAATTTATCGGAAAGTGCAAAATAGTATCCACCATCTTTCAGATAGAAACCACGTTCAAGTTCGTCGCCGTAACTTGGCATTAGAATACCGGAAGCATAATCGCTTTCAGTAAATGGGAAGAATCCAAACGGAATGAATAGTGGCAGAGGAACACCAAGTACTTCCAAATAAGCCGGGCCAAATACCACATCTTTTCCGGGACGTACCTTTGCCCGGGTTATTCTAAGGCCAAAATGGGGATCTAAATGGTCTTCGCAAGTGGTATAGATACCATCCGATATAAAATATTCCCCATCAGGGCTCTTTTTAGCCTCTGTACTTGTCATATAGCCATCGCCCTGCTGAGTGATTATTTCATTTATATAGCCTTTTTCTGTTTTGAAGTTATAGCGTATATGGCTGGATTCGTATGGGGTTGCTCCATCGGTAAAGACGGGAGCGCCTATCCAGTTTCCTATTGAATCTTTTACACCATCAGCATACACCAGACTGCTATCAACCTGCATTTTAATGATTTGGGCGGTCAAAGTGATGTCCTTATATTCAATTTTACTATCTCCAAATAGTGATGCATATCCGCCTTTGGTCCAGATAGTGGAATCGCTGGATTCATATTTAACCGGAGCATCCAACATATCTTTTTTCTTTTTGGGGACGGTATCAGTTGCTAATGTATCAGCAGGAATAGAATCTGAGAATAGAGAATCTACAGGAAGTAATTGTGGCACAGAATCTATAGGGAGACGTAATTCGGGTATAGATAAGGAATCCATTCTATTATCTTGTTGTGCACTGACAGCAACCATAAAGAACAGTCCTATACAGGTAAGAATTATTGTTCGAATCTTATTTAACACCTCTTTATAAATAATTACGCGTACTAAACTGCAAAGTTATTCATAAATAATGAAAAACCACCGCAATTGGTGGTTTTTCACTCTATCATTAACCATTTTTGAATAATCAGAGAAACAAATTACACCATTCCTTAAAACGTTCAACGCCCTCCGGTCCAAACTTTGCAAGCGATTTTTCTGCCTGCTCCACACTCTTTTCTTTATAAGGCGATGTCTTTGAAAAGAACTTATCGGCAAAGCAGATAATCTTCTCTTCTACAGATTGCGGCAAATATTCTCTGTCTGTAGGTAGTGGCAAATCTTGTTCTACTATCTGATTTGCAGAAATTCCCGCACCTGTATGCCGTTCGCACACCAAAGCAAATGGCTCCAGTCCCTCACTACGCAATATATCAGCACCTAAATAGCCATGGCAGATATATTTATGTTCTCCATAACAATGTATGGCAGGGGCATCTGTTAGAACTACTCCTATATCGTGCAACATTGCAGCCTCTTCTACAAATGAAGCATCTGCACCTAATTCGGGATGATTTTTTACTATCTGCAACGCCTTTTGCGCCACAGAGCTACTATGCAATACCAGCAACTCCTTTAGAGGGGAGTTGCCGGCACAGTATTTATCAATTATAGATTCCCAAAGCATTTTATCTTACAGGAGCTATAACAAATGTATATTCATAATCTCCATGAGGCAGACGATACTGTTCCAGTGGAATTGCGCCCCAACTGTTTACGCATGCCAAACCTGCCTGTACCTTATCTACGTGAACTGTTGTGCTCTTACGTGGAACCAAATCGCCAGAATGACGATTAACCTTACTCATACCTTCATCCAAATCTTCTGTAGCAAAGTTTAGTGATGACATACTTAAAGGCTCTGTTCCGTAGAACATCAATCCCCTACCTTCGCCATTAACAACCTTCCAGTAACGTACATCGGTCTTATTACCCGATTCCTGAGGACGAATATATGGATAGTACTGTGATTCAACACTCTGGTTATAAACGCCTATCCATTCCGAGCTGTTTCTATCGCTGTAGTTTTCTATTGGACCACGTCCGTAATACTCTATGGTATTATACTCTTCCTGCATAGTAAGAGTCATACCGAAACGGAACATGTTTGGTACTTCCGATTCGCCTTCAGCTTTCTTAATACTCTGGTTTACTATCAGTTTGCCATCGGGGGTCATAGTATATTTCAAAGTGAGCAACGAACGTACGCTATTCATCTGATATACTACTGTAACTACTTGATTACCGTTCTCTTCTGTACGGTTAAACGATGTCATTCGCATATTTGGGTTTTTCCATGCAGACATATTGCGTTGCAAGTTTGCACCAAAATCGTTATCGGTTGGAGCACGCCAGAAATCGCTCTTCATAGATGTGCGGTTCTTGGTAATCTGCTTACCATCTAAATCTATATAGTCTATCCAACCGTTGCTCTTATTGAAAGTAACATCAAAACCGGCAGCACTCAGTGTAAGCCAGGCATTTGCTTCGTCTATTTTAATTTCACCCTCCTGAGCAGCTGTAAGAGTTTCTACTGTTGGGAAGCTGTAGTCACTTATCTCTATCTGATTACGTGCTACTGCATAATCTTTTTCCAGAAGCGCTTCATCTTCTAATAGACGAATTTCCACACCTAACAATAGTTCTTTGCTGCTATCAGCACTCTTCAACGCTTTTACAAGTGCAGGAAGTACCATCTTAACCTTTTTGCCCGGAGCAACCTTTGGAAGTTTTTCACTGTTTTCTGCTATTACTTCACCATTTGCAGTAAGTGCCCAGTGCATATAGTATGCAGACAGATCTCTAAAGAAGTATTCGTTATAAACCTGAACTTCGCCCTTGTTAATATTGATTGGAGTTACCCAAACATCCTGATACTGATGACGAACTTCGTATGCATGTGGATTCCAACGTCTATCCGGAGCAATTATACCATTATTATTGAAGTTCTGGTCAGAAGCAGGATAACGACCTGCATCACCACCATATTGGAAGATCTTGTTACCATCTTCGCTAATACCGTAAACTGCCTGATCTACAAAGTCCCAGATAAATCCACCCTGTACTGAACGATTTGCTCTTATTATATCCCAGTACTCTTTGAATCCACCCTGTGAATTACCCATAGCGTGTGCATATTCACACTCTATAAACGGACGTGGATCATTACCTTTTTCGTGACGTATCATAGCACCATAATCGGCATACATTGGACAAGCTATATCGCAATGGTCGGGAGCCCATGTTGCACCTTCGTACTGAACAGGACGTGTTTTATCGTATTCTTTTATCCATTTGTAGCACTCTACAAAGTTCTGGCCATCGCCATCTTCGTTACCCATTGACCATACAATGATTGATGGGTGATTTTTAAATGTCATTACGTTTGACATATTACGTTCCAGATGCGCCTGCATGTAGTCTGCATTCTTTGCAAGAGGATGTGGTCCATACATCATTCCGTGACCTTCTACATTTGCTTCTGCAACCAGATAGATACCATACTTATCGCACAAATCGTACCAACGTGGATCATCAGGATAGTGCGATGTACGTATTGCATTGATATTCATCTTTTTCATTATCTGAATATCTTCTATCATACGTTCCAATGGCACAACATAACCGGTATTCGGATCCATTTCATGACGGTTTGCACCCTTTATCAAAATAGGCTGACCATTTACAAGCAACTGACGGTCTTTAATCTCCACTGAACGGAAGCCCACTTTTTGAGGAATTGACTCTATTACTTTTCCATCTTTATCGGCAAGTGTCAGATATAGTGTATAAAGATTAGGAATTTCTGCGCTCCATTTCTTTGGATTCTTTACATCGTACTCTTTAAAATAAGTGTCTGAACCTGTTAATTCAATCTTATCGTTTATTATTGCCTTACCATTTTCATCTATCAATTTGGTTAGCAACACCTTTGCTTCGGGATTAATCACATCAACCTCTACAGAAAACTTTGCATTTTTATATTCCGAATCCAAATTGGTATATACTCTGTAATCTTTTATTCTGGACTGTGGGCGGGCATAAAGATATGCTTCGCGAGCTATACCTGTAAAGCGCCAGAAGTCCTGGTCTTCCAGATAACTACCATCACACCAACGCATTATCTGCATTGCAATAAGGTTCTGCTTTCCAAATTCCACATAGTCTGTTATGTCGAATTCTGCAGCCATCTTGCTATCTTCACTATAACCAACATATTTGCCATTCACCCATACTTTTAGATTTGATGTGGCTGAACCTATGTGAATATAAACCTTTTCACCCTTCCAATCTGCAGGTATGGTAAAATTCTGTCTGTATGAACCTACGTAGTTATTGCGTTCTTCTACAAAAGGAGGATTGTTGTTAAACTGATTACGCCATACATATCCTACATTTACATAGATTCTGTCTCCGTAGCCGTTCATTTCAAACAATCCGGGTACTGGAAAATCCACCCATTTGCTATCATCAAAATTCAAAGCAAAGAAATTTTCAGGTCTTTCCCATGCATTTTCAACAAAATTGAAACGCCATTTACCCTCCAGACTCATATATCTGCTTGATGAATATTTATCGGCTTTTTCTGCCTGTTCAACAGATTCGTAAGCAAAATAGTTAGCAACTGCTTGTTCTTCGTTCTCTTCTTTGTTGTGGTTTTCTTTCTTTATTTCGTTGTTGATAGAGTGCATATAGTCTTTTGGACTCATACCGTAGAAATCTCTAAATGAAGCAGAGAAATGAGATAAGTTGTTATAACCTAGTGCATATGCTACATCAGATATGTTCAACTGTTTTTCGCCAAGGAGAATACCAGCTTGTCTTAGACGTATGTTTTTGATATAATCGCGAGCACTTTGTCCGATGAGTTCTTTTAGTTTGCGGTGCATATGTACGCGGCTCATACCGACGTATGAAGCAAGAGCAGCGACGTTAAGATCAGGTTCTGCGATATGCTCTTCGATGTATTTTGTTACCTTTTGCATTAGGACTTCGTTCTGAGATTTAACGGCTACAACCTTACGTGGGTTGGTTTTCTCTTGAGATTGATTCTGGTTATTGTTGTTATTGAGGTTTATTCTGCTCATTATTCTATCGCGGTTAGCTAATATGCTGTGTATTGTTCCGCGAAGGTGAGTTACATCGAAAGGTTTAGCGATGTAAGCGTCGGCTCCAGTAAGTAAGCCTTTATTTCGGTCTTCTTCTGAGTGTTTGGCTGTAAGGAGTATGACTGGTATGTGATTTAGGTTGATGTTACTTTTTATCTTTTTGCATAGAGTCATACCGTCCATTTCTGGCATTTTGATGTCGGTGTAAATCAAATCATACTTATTGGCGAGTGCCATATCCAAACCGGCGCGACCGTTTTCAGCCACTTCTACCGTATATCCCTCAAACTCAAGGATTTCCTTGAGAGTATTACGAATCGCACGTTCGTCATCCATCACCAAAATCTTTGCCATAGCTAACCAATTTATACAATTCCACGCAAAGGTACAACAAAAAATGCACATACGCAAGCAAGCGAGCATTTTTTTTTGAAAAATAGATAGATTCATCTATCTCATAAACCCAGCAGCACCCATAGAAAGCTTGCTTGCAGTTGGGTGTTGTTGGGGATATGATAAGGTGGCAACCGTATTTTTCAAAAAAAAATGCGAGCGAACTGGAGTATGTACCGCATAATGCGAACGTACTTTCGAGGTGGGCGAGCGCAGCGAGGTCGGTGTCCTCGAAGTACAACAAAAAATGCGAGCGACGCGAAGTGTATGTACCGCATCGGGTAGCAGTCAAATAGGGCTCCCGCAAATTTTAATTTGTGGGAAGAGGAGAAATGGCGGCAAATTTAATGAGCACAGCGAATTCCTTTTTGCGAGCCAATTTCGACGACGAGGTGGGCGAGCGCAGCGAGGTCGGTGTCCTCGAAGTACAACAAAAAATGCACACA
>CALEFD010000045.1 GCA_937876995.1 uncultured Bacteroidales bacterium
GGGGCAGTAAAACCTTTAAGAGTAGTGATACGTCTGCCAAAATCGCGTTTGGTTTTCTTATCTTTAATCTCATAATCCTCTTTTGTTTGAATATTTACCAAATAATACTTTTCAGATGCAGTCAACATATCAACTTGTGCTTGTATGTTTAAGGTGCTATTGATATAGTTCATATATAATGGTACTTCACTACGTATATTAGTAAGATACATTGGTTCATCATAAACCACTATGCTCTCTATATCGCGTGTATCAACAGAGTGAATATCTTCCCAATTACCGGTATAGAGACATTTTTCATCGTTATGAACATACCAAAATACCGGTTTACCATTTATGCGACTTCCATTGTTATATGCACTATTTGCATCTGTATAACTACCAGGAAAATATTTTGCTATTAAAGTATCATAGATTTCCTCAGTAATAGGCAGTCCATCTTCATATACCGTATAACCTTTCTTTAACAGATAACCCAATACGTCTGTTGGGTATTCTCCTAAATCAAGTACGGTCTCTACGTCTTTCTCCACATCGTAGGCTTGAAATGTCATATAATCTATATACTTGCGGTCACGTATCTCTACTTCTGGAAGTAATATGCCGAAATCTTTGTATATAGGCGATATACTATCTTCCGCATTTGATTTTAGTATGCTGATAGAGTTCCTGTCTTTATTATTAAAGGTCTTTTCATAGACATCAATACTGCGAATTTTGGGCATCAACGCACGCTCTATCAACATTTTTACTTTCTTGCTATATTTATCGTCACCTTCTCTTGCTACAAGTAAATGGAGGTCTGCAGAACCATAATAGTCTTTAGTGTCAAAACCAAAATAGCCGGTCTTACCGGTTTTGTATGCACCATATTCTATACCTACATTTTTATCAGGGGGAACTATATTTACAAATACATCTATCTCTTGAATTTCAATTGTAACAATCTCTTCGTCTGCAAACAAATCATCTATATCACGCACTACATTAATGTCCTTTAGAGAGATTAATCTATTATCAAGTACCCAACCATTCAGACTCAAACTATCTTCCATGCGTCTTTTTTCGCG
>CALEFD010000046.1 GCA_937876995.1 uncultured Bacteroidales bacterium
GGGACCGTTTTATTTATCCAATGATTCACCTTTCGGTTTTTCGTTCAACGGTCAGCCAACAATTTTCTCTAAAAAGCCAAAGCATTGACTTTGCCCGGTCAATGCATTGACTTTGTTGCCTTATTTTGTAATAAGCCCAACGCGAGACGCTTCTCATCCTCGCTTAGATTTCCAATTATGTGATTAATTTTTTCTATTAAGTCTTTTGTATTTGGGTCATAAGTCATATTGGTGAGCAATGCCCTTCCACAGTCCGTAAGATAGTATTTTTGTTTAGGACTGGTCGGCTTATCGGGGGATGTCATACCTACAAATTGCTTTTCTATCAAGGGGTTTACAAATTTAACTTTGAATTTCGTTGTGTTTGACCACCCATACAAACTTTTGAGTTCGCCCATTGATTTGGGTTCTTGAAGAGCTATGAATAATTTTTCAACTTCATCCCAACTTAGGCCTATCTTAGCTCCAACTTGGTCCCAACTTAAACTCGACTTAGACCCAGATTGTTCACCCCGTTGAATTGTTGGTTCATACTCCATTGAGTAGATAATTGTCATAAACTGAGTGGCTGTAGATTTGAATACAGGCTTCCGTTCTTCTTTGTATGTCTTCAAATTCTTGGTTTCATTGCATATTCTTTTCAAGCCACTACCTCGTTTTTCCATATAGTCCAATTGTGCCATTACATCAGCAAGAATTGGGTTCCTTCTCTCCGAGGAAATGTCGTCAAGTTGCAAGTCCTGTACCTTCTGACCATTATACATACCTCCAGGGGATGTTATTACAATTCTGTCATTATAGATGTCAATATGTACCTCTCCACCCATAACTGTATAATCACGATGAATAAAGTGGTTTACCAACGCTTCCAGAACTGCTCGTTCTGCATATTCGGGCATATTTTTTCTTCCATCTGGTAATTTCTCCCAGCCTTTCTTTGTATTTGACTTCACAAAGTTCATAGCTTCACGAAGCAGCATGAGGACATTGCCTGTAAACTCTGCATCGTTGATGGCGTCGCCCTTTTCCATTCCATCCCAACGGGTGCAATAAAGACGAGACTGCCACAATGGACAATCATCGGAAAACAAAGCACCCGCATTGGTAAGATTCCCTGCTCCAGTTACCAGCCCAAACGACAAGAGGTATTTCTTGTCCCATTCTTGTTTGGTACGGTCTTTAAAGGCATTCGCCAATATCGTAAAGGAATAGTCCTCTGCTTTATAGTCTGTGTGAAGGGAATCAAAAGTTTTGTTAGAGCCTTTCAGCACCAAGCGCACCATCTGCTCTGCCGTAGCTGGTACGCTCTCATCACCGATGCGGACAAAGGCAATGCGCTGGCCATCCCCAACGTAGTAATATGGGGTATAATGCCCTGTTTTGATTTTGAGTTGCAAGATATGTAAACCATCTATATCATGAGGAATCATCTCCACCTCTGGCAGGGGATCCATGTAATCACGAATCCTACTACTGATAGCTTCGCAAACATGCTGTACATCATTGAGACCTTTGACGATCCCATCATTATCAATACCAAAGAAAAGGGAACCACCCAAGCCATTTGCGAAGGCGCTTACGCTCTTCAACCAACTCTTAGGTTTCTTTTCTTCAAGCATCACCTTGAAGTCGTATACAGTACATTCCGCTATCAGAGTCTTTAATTCCATTCTATACAAATTCTGGCATATTACCTTGCAAAGGTACTACTTTTTCTCGAAATGGAAACATAAAATCACTGCTTCGCACGGCCCAAATTTATCAAATTTTCCAGCTATCACTAAGATGGAGATTGCTCCTGAAACCGTCCTGTCATTATTGAAGTAATAAAGAAGAATCCACTACGAACAAACTTACCTCAGATGAGACCCTTTGAAAATTTCCAGAACATAGTAATTTTAGCCCGATGATTGTAAAACTTACAGTTTGACTTTGCATTTGACGGGAGCTGATTCTACTTGTAGTCTGTTTAAGGCAGTAACCACATAAACATATTCTGTAGTGCCATCTTTGTATGGGAGATTTATAAATAGTCTGTCTGTAATAGTAATAATACGTGAAGGGTCTTCTATGTTTATCTGTTCGTCTTTGTTGAATCTATAAATTACATATTTAACAGGTTTTTCATAAATCTTCTTCTTGTTGTATTTGGATGGAGTCCAGAACAGAACAGGGCCATCGGTAGTCTCCAAACACATAACCTTTCTAACCTTACCCGGAGCATCTTGAGACATGGTAGGTGCAACAGGTTGCAAAGCAGGATACTGATGATACTCTTCTGATAGTATAGTTCTGTAGTTTCCAACATTATCTACAACAGCTTTTGCATACCAGAAGCAGTTACCTTGAAGTCCCGGCATAATACGCTCTAAATTCAATTTGTGGCGTTGCTGATGCATGGAACGATTGTTTGGATCTGTTCCAGTTATGGTTCTATCTACATCCTGACCTATAACCATTACACAGTTGCCGGCATTTTCTGACCACCATTTGGTAAGCACAGAATAATCGGCTGTTTTATGTCCTGTGTTCCAATAGACTTGCGGAATGCAGTAGTCCATCCATCCTTTTTCTATCCAGTATAGAATATCTGCATATAATCCGCTATAGTTTTCAAGTCCATTGGTCAGGCTGCCATTGTGGTAACTTGGCGAAGAATTTCTGTAGATGCCAAAAGGAGAAATACCAAAACGTACCCAGGGTTTGATAGTTTTGATAGTATCTCTTATCTGTTCCACAAAACGGTTAACATTGTCGCGTCTCCAATCCGCCTTATCGGTAAATCCGCGATTATCGGCTTTAAACCAGGCATCGTCATTGAACTTAAGATTTCCATCAGGGTAGGGATAGAAATAGTCATCCATGTGGAAACCATCTATATCGTAACGTCTTGTAATATCGGCAGCAACTTTGCAAATATGGTTGCAGTTTTCCTGTATAGCAGGGTTGAAAAGAACCAGACTGCCATATTTTATGAAACGGTCAGGGTGCTGTGAAATCTGGTGCATAGGTGACAGATCCTTTGTAGAAGCGGTTTGTGCTCTGAAAGGATTTATCCAGGCATGCAGTTCCATACCTCTTTTATGACATTCATCTATCATAAACTGTAATGGATCCCAATCTTCGTCGGGTGCCTGTCCCTGTTTGCCTGTCAGATATTTGCTCCAAGGTTCTATATCAGATTTATAGAGCGCATCGCCCTCAACACGTATCTGAAACAGAATAGTGTTAATTCTTGCCTTTTCCAAACTATCAAGCTGGCTTATAAGTGTCCGTTTAAGTTCTGCGGTTGGGATAGCTTCAAACTGATGGTTTACAGCCTGTATCCAGGCGCCTCTGAACTCTCTTTTTGGTGCTGCTGCAAAAAGTGTTGTTACTGTCAGCAACAGGGTGATAGTTGAAATTAGTCTGTTCTTTTTCATAAAAAAATAGTTTCTCTTGTTAAATCTGCATCAGTCCCCAAACAATAACTGCGTATCTTATAAACTTACCTATAAACATGGATATTGTGGTCCATAGCGGGTTACTGCGTAAGAAACCTAATGCAACTGCAATAGCTTCGCCTATGAATGGCAGAAAGGTGAAGAATGCCATGAAAGAGGCTGCTCCTTTACCTTGCAGATAGTTCTTGACTTTATCTATCTTTTCAGGTTCTACCTTGAGGTATTTTGTAATCCACTCTGTTTTACCCAACCATCCTAACCAGTAACATGTCAGGCCGCCAACGGTATTGCCTATAGCTGCCGAAACAAGACATAGCATGGGGCTGCTGCCAACTTTGATGAGTGCCGCTACCACAAGTTCGGAACTGAAAGGAACTATTGTTCCGGCCAATAGTGCCGATATGAATGCACCAATGTATCCCCATTCAATAAGTATCTCAACCAGATTGTCCATTATTTACCGGATACAAATTGTTTTAGTTCCTGATATAGGCGTTGAACAGGTAGCCCAACTACATTGAAATACGAACCTTCAATGCGTTCCACCCCTATATATCCTATCCATTCCTGTATGCCGTAAGCACCGGCTTTGTCTAACGGAGAATACCTGTTTACGTAGTACTCTATTTCGGCTTCTGTAAGTTCTGCAAACTTCACTTGCGTGGTAACTGCAAAACTGTGACGTTTCTCCTTTGTGCTTAGTACAACACCGGTTATCACCTGATGCCATTTGCCCGATAGCTTTCTTAGCATCTCTTCCGCCTCTTGTGGAGTAGAAGGCTTGCCTAAAACTTCTCCATCTATATATACAATGGTGTCGGCAGTTATAAGCAGTTCGTCGGTAGCTAATCCCATTATGTAGGCATCGGCCTTTTTGCCTGATATATATAATGGAATATCTTCTCCCTGCAGATGCGAGGGAGAAGATTCATCTATATTTTCCAATACTCTGATGGAAAAATCTATTCCTAATCCCGCCAGAAGCTCTTTTCTTCTGGGAGATGCCGATGCAAGTACTACTTTATAAGGTATATTTATCATCCAAGAATCTTTTTGCCTAAGACAAGTTTGTCTCCTGAATCGTCAACAGTCCAAATCTGTGGCTTGCGACCATTGCCGGCATCGTGGTGTACTATGTAAAGAAGTGTGCCGTCAAATTTGCGGAACAACATACCATGACCTGAATTGTTGGCAAGAAATGCTTTTTCTTCCTGTACCCAAGGACCTTTAATGCTGCCGCTGGTTGAATATGCAATACCCTGTGCATAACGTGTGTCACCCCAGCTTGACCATAGCATACCAAGTACACCTGTCTGAGTGCGGAACATCTGTGGGCCATCTGTTACCCATCCCGGCATCTTTAGACCAAATGTAGCTTCGCCTATAGAGTTCATCTCTTTTGACCATGCTGCTTCACTTGCGCGGAACATTGTGGTAGGCTCTGCGGTGCGATGTGTCAAATCTTCCGATAGTGGGAAGTAGTCCATTGTACCGTCAATAAGCTGTGTCCATTCGTGTACGAATACCATATATACTGTATCGTTTTCTTCGTAGAGAGTACCGTCAATGATATCCCAATCTACAGGACCAAGACAGAATGTTGAATCTTTAACCAATGGCAGATATGGGCCATCTACTTTGTCAGAAACTAAAAGCTGTGTCTGGTTTAGAGGAACATTGTATCTGCGTGGAACCTGTTCAATACATACTCTATGGTTGTTCCATGTACCTGCATAGTAGAATTTATCACCAAACTTGTGGATTTCGCCTGCTGCAACAAAGTTACCCTGCATCCAAGTACCTGAAAGATCTATGATGTTGTACGGACCATTCCATGTTTTAAGGTCTTTACTCTTGTACAAAGCACCGCCTGTACCAGTCAGATAGTATGTCTGAGTTTCAGCATCAGCATAGATGAATGGGTCACTCATTGAAATTTCAGTGATGTCCATATCTCTTGGACCCTGCTGCATTGGTCTGCGTGGTGGTTGCTGTGTCTGTGCCGGTCTTGGTCTGTTCTGAGTAGCACCTGAAGGTGGTGGCAGAATCATACCACCAAAGTTATTCTGGCCCGGAGTAGCTCTTGGAGCCTGCTCTCCACGTGGCACTGATACAATCTCCTGCTTTAAAAACGGATTGTTTTCCGCTTCGCTGCATTTGTTACACTGTTTCTGCTCTCCGCAAGCGGTCAGCAATAGTGCTGCCGATGCAATCAGTAAAGTAGCTTTTTTCATAAATATATTATTTGGTTAAGTTATTATACTCTTCCAGCGCCTCTTCCAAAAGTTTAAGCGCTTTCTTTAAATCCTGATTGTTCAGTACGTATGCCAAACGTACCTGATTCTTGCCCAATGAAGCATCGGAATAGAAACCTGTTCCGGGTGCCATCATAATAGTCTCGCCATTTCGTCTAAAGTCTGTCAAACACCATAGGCAAAATTTATCGCAGTCATCTATAGGTAGCTGTACCATAGTGTAGAATGCTCCCATTGGGATAGGTGAATAGACACCGGGTATTTTGTTTAGACCATCAATCAAGCATTTACGGCGACTAATGAACTCTTCGTATGTGGAGGTCATGTAGTCTCTTGGTGCCGATATGGATGCTTCAGCAACTATCTGACCAATAAGCGGTGGGCTTAGACGTGCCTGGCAGAACTTCATAACTGCTTTGCGCACTGTTTCGTTTTTTGTGGCAATGGCACCTATTCTTATTCCACATTCTGAATATCTTTTTGATACGGAATCAATAAGTATCACATTGTCTTCTATTCCTTCTAAATGGCAAGCCGAAATATATGGTGAACCGGTATATATGAATTCACGATATACTTCATCGGAGAATAGATATAAATCATATTTCTTTACCAAATCGCGCAACTGTAGCATCTCTTTCATAGTATAGAGATACCCGGTAGGGTTGTTTGGGTTGCATATCAGAATACCTTTGGTCCGTTCTGTAATCAGCTTCTCAAACTCTTCTACAGGAGGAAGTGCAAAACCATCGTCTATGGTTGAAACAATTGGTTTGATAACTGCTCCGGCCGATACTGCAAATGCCATATAGTTGGCATACGCCGGTTCTGGAACAATAATTTCATCGCCCGGATTCAGGCAAGTCATAAATGCGAATAAAACCGCTTCTGAACCACCGCAGGTAACTATAATGTCATCAGGCTGAAATTTAATCTGATACTGCTCATAATAGTCACATAACTTTTTACGCAAACTCAAGAAACCCTGGCTTGGAGAATACTCCAATACATTACGGTCAATGTTCTTCAATGCGTCCAAACCTATTTGTGGAGTAGGTAGGTCCGGCTGACCGATGTTAAGGTGATAAATCTTTATGCCCTCTGATTCTACCTGTTGTGCTATCTTTGACAGCTTGCGGATAGGTGAACTTGGCATAATTTCTGCTCTATTAGATATTTTCATTGCAATGTAATTTTGCACAAAGTTAGATATTTGAATGAAATAATTGAAAAAAATAGCCTGTAATGTTTGATGAAAGAAAAAAGGTTGTACTTTTGCAGTCGGTTAAAGTTAAAAAATTGATTATGAATAGTAGATTTTGGTGGCAAAGCGAATGGTGCACTGTACGATGGCGTGGGGTGGCATAGTTCGTTTGTCTTATCAAAATTGAAAGATGAGATAATTGAAGCCCGAAACCACGCGTGGAGACGGGCTCTTTTTGTATAAACCAGAATATGAACAGATAAAAATTGAATATAGATATGAAACAGAAAAGATTCTTTTTGAGTGAAAACGAAATACCCACACAATGGTATAATATTCAGGCGGAAATGCCTAATAAACCAATGCCACTGAAAAATCCGGCAACAGGGGAAATAATGACAGCAGAAGATTTGTATCCTGTCTTCTGTGAAGAGTGTAGCCGACAGGAACTTAATCAGACAGATGCATGGATAGATATACCCGAAAAGGTTCGTGAAATGTACACCTATTACAGAAGTACTCCTTTGGTACGTGCATACGGACTGGAAGAGGCTTTAGGTACCCCGGCTCACATATATTTCAAAAACGAAAGTGTCAGTCCTGTAGGTTCGCATAAACTTAACTCCGCTTTGGCACAGGCCTATTACTGCAAGCAGGAAGGCGTTACAAATGTTACTACCGAGACCGGTGCAGGTCAGTGGGGTACAGCATTGTCTTATGCAGCTAAAGTATTTGGAATAGAGGCAGCAGTTTATCAGGTTAAGATAAGTTATGAACAGAAACCTTACAGAAGAAATATGATGCAAGTGTTCGGAGCGCAGGTAACAGCATCGCCATCTATGTCAACCAGAGCAGGTAAAGATATTCTTACCAAACATCCTAATCATCAGGGTTCGTTAGGTACTGCCATATCAGAGGCTGTGGAATTGGCTAAAATGACCCCGAACTGTAAATATACATTGGGTTCTGTTTTAAGCCACGTTTCATTGCATCAGACCATTATTGGTCTTGAAGCAGAAAAACAGATGGCTATGGCCGGTGAATATCCTGATGAAATTATAGCTTGTTTTGGCGGTGGTTCAAACTTTGCCGGTTTGGCTTTCCCATTTATGCGTCATGCAATTAGTGGAGAACGTAAGGGTACACGTTTTATAGCAGTAGAGCCTGCATCTTGCCCTAAGCTTACAAAGGGTAAATTTATGTACGACTATGGCGATGAAGCAGGATATACTCCATTGTTGCCAATGTACTCTTTGGGACACAACTTTGCTCCGGCAAATATACACGCCGGTGGCTTGCGTTACCATGGTGCAGGTGTTATAGTATCGCAGTTGCTTAAAGATGGATTTATGGAGGCAATGGATGTGGATCAGATAGAAACTTTCGAAGCAGGTATGCTCTTTGCGCAGAGCGAAGGTATAGTTCCTGCACCTGAATCTTGTCACGCTATTGCGGCAACCATACGTCGTGCTTTAGAGTGTAAGGAGAGTGGAGAAAGCAAAGTGTTGCTGTTTAACCTGACCGGTCATGGGCTGATGGATATGGCTGCATACAATCAGTATTTGAGCGGAAACCTTACCAACTACGCAATGAGCCAGGAAGAGGTAGAAAAGAATTTGGCTGATTTCACCTTGTAAAGATATGTTGTTATGAACGATTATGGTTTCTTTAGAGTAGCAGCAGCAGTGTCTGTAGTAAAGGTCGCTGCTCCTTCTGCAAACGCCAAACAGTGTTTTGAACTGGTAGAAAAGGCTTACGGACAACAGGTTCAGGCAATCTGTTTTCCTGAACTCTCCATAACCGGCTATTCCTGTGGCGATCTGTTCTTGTCCAGACAGTTGATAGACAGTGCGGAAAGTGCTTTGGAGTGGCTGTTGCAGAAGACAGAAAAGATGGATATCATAATCATTGTAGGTATGCCTTTGCGTATAAGCTCATCACTGTTAAATGGTGCAGTAGTGCTTCATAGAGGTAATATAGTGGCGGCAGTGGCAAAGACATTCCTGTGCGAAGAATCGGGTGAAAGACATTGGTTTGCCGATGCTTCCGATATAGAAGATGGTTCTATAACACTCTGTGGCAGAAGTGTGCCTTTTGGCCATAATATGGTGTTTGGAGATGGCAGACGAGCTTTCTCCATAGAGATAGGCGAAGATTTGTTTGCAGCAGTTTCACCCAGTTCTATTCAGTCTGTAGCCGGTGGATTGGTTACATTCAATTTGTCGGCAGTAAAGAGTCAGACAGGTGCAAAATGTCAGTTAGCCGATATAGTAAGAGTGCAGTCTATGCGTTGCATGTCGGGTTATGTAATGGCATCGGCGGGCTATGGTGAATCATCGGGAGATAATCTCTATATGGGTTGTTCTTTTATAGCCGAAAATGGAGTGATGTTGAAACATAGTAGTGATTGGGCAGCAAATGATTCACTAATAATATCCGACATAGATGTAGATAAACTTAATATGTGTCGTATGCGTAGTTCTGTCTTTAAGGAACTGAAAGGTAACGGCATCTTTTATAATCTAAATATTCCGGATTGGCACGCTGAAAAACCTATATATCCTATTCCTGAAAATCCATTTATAACAGATTCGTTAGATAAGACTTGTAGCGAAGCCTTTTCCATTCAGGTAGCTTCACTTGTTACCAGAATGCAGAATATATGTGCAAAAAAAGTTGTTTTGGGCATTTCAGGCGGGCTTGACTCAACGTTGGCATTGCTTGTTGTAGCTAAATCGTTCGATGTTATGGGGTTGGATAGAAATGGTATAGTTGCAGTAACCATGCCGGGATTTGGAACTACTGACAGGACCTACAACAATGCTTTGGAGCTGATGAAATGTTTGGGAACAGATGTGCGCGAAATTAGTATTGCAAACGCCTGTCTGGCACATTTCTCCGATATAGGTCACAATCCTGAAATAAAGGATGTGGTGTTTGAAAACAGTCAGGCACGTGAACGCACACAGATTCTGATGGATTTGGCTAACAAAGAGAATGCCTTGGTAATAGGTACAGGCGATATGTCTGAACTTGCTTTGGGCTGGTGTACCTATAATGGCGACCAAATGTCTATGTATGGCGTTAATGCAGGTGTTCCTAAGACAATGGTCAGAAGGATAGTGGAATATTTGGCTGAAACCGAAGATTTTGCAGCAGTGAAGTCATATCTGATTGATGTGGTGGCAACTCCTGTAAGTCCTGAATTGTTGCCTGCCGACAATAATGGAAATATAAATCAGAAGACAGAAAATCTGGTTGGTCCATACGAACTCCACGATTTCTTTATATACCATCTGTTAAAGAATGGCTTTGCACCCCAAAAAGTGCTCTATTTGGCAAAATATGCCTTTTCAGGACAATATAATGAGGATACTATATCCAAATGGCTGAAACTATTTTTGCGCCGATTCTTTAGTCAGCAGTTTAAGAGATCTTCCATGCCGGACGGACCGCAAGTATTTGCTGTGTCACTTTCGCCCAGAAACGGTTGGCGTTTTCCAAGTGATGTAAGCAGTGCAGAATGGTTGGCCGATTTATAATTTGAAACTTGTGTAAGATAGATATGAGTAAATTAAGATTTGATGTTGTACAGGATGCCTTTAAAAAGAAGGCAGTTGCAATAGATGTTCCGGAAACAAGACCGTCAGAATATTTTGGCGAATTGGTGTTTAATCGTGATAAGATGCGCAAGTATCTTGACGTAAGGACATTTAATGCTCTTGTAAATTGTGTTGATAATGGTGCTTCTTTAGATAGAGAAACCGCCGATGCAGTGGCAAAAGGTATGAAGACCTGGGCCATGGAGCATGGCGTAACTCATATAACTCACTGGTTTCAACCACTAACTGAGGGTACAGCAGAAAAACATGACTCATTTATGGAGTATGACCACATGGGTGGCATGATTGAAGCATTCGATGGCCGTTCACTGGCTCAACAGGAACCGGATGCATCGTCCTTTCCAAATGGAGGAATACGTGCTACTTTTGAAGCCCGTGGCTATACTGCTTGGGACCCAACATCACCTGTCTTTATTCAGGATGATACCTTGTGTATCCCCACCATCTTTATATCTTACACAGGCGAAGCTCTCGATTATAAAACCCCTTTGAAGCGTTCTCTGAAAGCAATCAACGATGCAGCGTTGCCTATATGCAGAATGTTCGATCCTAATGTAAAAAAGGTGATAACATTCCTTGGTTGGGAACAGGAGTATTTTCTTGTAGATGAAGACCTGTATGCTGCTCGTCCCGATTTGATGCTGACAGGCAGAACTCTGTTTGGTCATGAATCTTCAAAAAACCAGCAGCTTGATGACCACTATTTTGGTGCTATACCTACACGAGTGGCGGCCTTTATGCGCGATGTTGAAATAGCCGGTTATAAGCTTGGTATCCCTCTTAAAACACGTCATAATGAGGTTGCTCCTAATCAGTTTGAAATGGCACCTATATATGGAGAAGCAAATTTGGCGAACGACCAGAACCAGATGATAATGAACGTAATGAACACATTGGCACGTAAGCATGGCTTTGTATTGTTGCTTCATGAGAAGCCTTTTAATGGCGTAAATGGTTCGGGTAAACACAATAACTGGTCTTTAGGTACCGATACCGGTGTGCAGCTTATGGCACCGGGAAAAGATGCTAATGGCAATCTGCAGTTTATTACTTTCTTTGTTAATGTATTAGCCGCAGTACAGAAGCATAATGCCCTGTTGAAAGCTACAATAGCAACCGCCACAAACGCACATCGTTTAGGCGCGAATGAAGCACCACCGGCCATTGTATCTGCCTTTTTGGGTAAAACTATGACAGATGTACTCAGAAAACTTCTGGAACTGCCATCAGATACTGCAATAGAGATTGCCGGAAAGAGCGAAAAATCTCTTGGATTGGTAGAGATACCGGAAATTTTTGTAGATAATACAGACCGTAACAGAACATCGCCTTTTGCTTTTACCGGTAATAGATTTGAATTCCGCGCTGTAGGATCGAGTGCCAATTGTGCAGGTGCTATAACTACGCTCAATGCGGCTGTTGCCGACCAATTATTGACATTCAAAAAATCGGTAGATATAGAACTTGAGAAAGGTAAACCGCAGAATGTTGCTATAATGGATGCCCTTAAACCTATTATAGCATCAATAATTGATGTAATCTGTTTTGACGGTAATGGATATTCAGATGAGTGGCATAAAGAGGCTAAACGTCGTGGGCTTGATGTTGAAACATCTGTGCCCGAAATGATTTCTGCTTTTACTCGCAAAGATTCTGTTGAAATGTTTGCCAGAGTAGGGGTCTATTCAGAAAAAGAGTTGGAGGCCCGAAATGAGGTTAAGTGGGAAACTTATAGCAAAAAGATTCAGATTGAAGCGCGCGTAATAGGCAGAATGGCTATTAATCATATTATTCCTACAGCTTTATCGTATCAGAAGAAACTGTTGGAAAATATTGCATTGATGAAGCAGGTATTCCCCGATTCTTACGAACAGCAGGCAGATACTGAAATTGCAATAGTTAAACAGATTTCAGCCTTAACTACCGATTTGCGTAGAAAAGTTGACGATATGATAGAAGCAAGAAAAGAGGCTAATGTTATTATATCAGAATATGAAAAAGCAAAGGCTTATTATATGATTGCAGAATCTCTTTTTGGTATTAGAACATTGGTAGATACTTTAGAAGAGATAGTAGATAATGATATGTGGCCATTGCCAAAATATAGAGAATTGCTTTTTATAAACTAAACAAATGTTAATTTGGAGTGTTAAAAATTTAATATTTTAACATTAAGATATATTTGCATTTACTAACATAGTTTATGTTTTACGAATCAAAATAATGCCTACCTTTGCGGTCGAAAACAAAGGATAATTCTCATAAGCATTAATTGGTTAGTAATTAGGTTAGTAATTAGTTTTAGAGCCTCAGGGTTTGTGAAAGCAGCAAGGCTCACTTCGCAGGAAATGGTCCTGCGGGGGATGTAGAAAATGAGTTCACGTGAGTGAATTCTTTTTTTTTATGCCTATCGCTGTCTTTTTGATAGTTCGGTTTCCATCAACTCTCTGTATGTACGAGAAACAGGAATGGGGTTTATCTTTCTGTTTGTTAATAGTACATATAAGTTATTGCGGTCGTTGTTAAAGAACTGAATCTTGTTTGTGTTTACCATATAAGATCTGTGGCACCTAATAATATTATGTGCGCTCAGTGCCTCTTCTATAGATTTAGAGGATGTTCTAATCATAGAACTGTGTATTTCGTTGTTTTGTTCGTAGAAAATCTTTATGTAGTTGTCTTCTGAAACTATATAGAAAATATCGTCGGAAAGTAGTGAGAGTTTTATCTTGTCTTTATGGTCCTTAATATTAATAAGGTGGCTGTTGGTTTCTATGCTGTTGTTCCCGGTGTGGTTCAGCTGTTCGCTGAGTCCTTTTGATAATCCGTATAGGTAGCAAATGGTGTATGGTATAATTAATATCATTCCAATACAGGCTGCAGATTTGAAGTATATATCTATTAAACTGTTTGAGGATACCACTTGGTTCGGAATGGTAGTAAATAGCGTGTATAACAATGCCAGTATTGCTGTTTCAACTAAATAGTATAACAGTAGTCCGAATGTGCTGAAGGATACTTTTCTTGATATGTCATGCAGTATGCTTTTGCTGAAAAGCAGAAATAGTACGGCAAGTGTGTAAAACATAATGGTTGCCATAATCAGACTCTTGTCCTGTAGGTTGAACCATGCTGTTGTGGAAAAGGGAGTGTATATGTTCATAAATATCACAGAAAATATTGTGATGTATAGAACTGTCATATACAGGAATCTTTTGCTGAATAGATATTTAGGTATATGTTTCATATTACAATAGTTATTTTGTGGCAAAAGTATGAAAAATTTGCAAATGTGGCGAATTGCCATTAAAAAAAATGATGTGGCATTTCGCCACATTGTATTGTGAAAACCACCACAAATGAACAAAAACACCCTCTTTTATATATAATGAATCATAAATTTGCACTGCATACAAATAGTAAAACAGAGTATTACATTATAAGATTTAATATTATTATGGACAGAATTCTAAAACTTGTACCGGGTTGTGATATGAATGCAACCAGTCTGATTAAGATGTACGAGTATAGTTTTAAAAAGTTTTGGGAGCATAAAGCTTTATGCGATTTTCGCGGAGGTGAAATGACTTATGCCGATCTGGCAACCCAGGTTGCAAAAATCCATTTGCTGCTTAAAAACTCAGGTCTTAAAAAGGGTGATAAAGTTGCTTTGTGTGGTAAAAACTGCATGGCATGGGGTGCTACCTATTTTGGCGTTCTCACATACGGAGCAATACCTGTTCCAATTTTAAATGACTTTAAACCGGGAAATATTCATACTATTGTAAATCATGCAGAGGCAAAAATCCTTTTTGTGGGTGACGTGGTTTATGCAGGTATGGTGGCAGAAGAGATGCCAAATATTATGGGTATTATTCTTATGAATGATTTCTCTTGTAAGTTCAGTCGTTCAGCTGCTTTGGATAATGCTTTTGCTAATTGGGATGCAGATTTCAACGCGCTCTATCCAAATGGTTATACTGCAAACGATATCTCTTATGAAGCAGAAGAAGATCCAAACAGTTTGGCAGTACTGAATTATACATCAGGAACTACCAGCGATCCAAAGGGTGTTATGATTCCTTATCGTGCTCTGCTTATCAATATGAAATTTGCCTGTGCAAACTTCCCATTGCAGCCGGGACATTCAGTAGTTTCTATTCTTCCTATGGCTCACATGTTTGGCTTGGCATTCCAGCTTATGTTTGAAGTACTTTTAGGCTGTAAGGTTTGTTATCTGGTTAAGATGCCTACTCCTAAATTGCTGTTTGATGCTTTTGCTGAACAGAAACCTACATTGATTATCACAGTACCTCTTATTATAGAGAAGGCAATCAAGTCAAAGGTTATGCCGGTTCTTAGCAAGCCTGTTATGAAAATTGTAATGGCGATTCCGGGCCTCAATAATATAATAGGTGGAAAAATCAGAAATAAACTGCTTGCAGCATTTGGCGGTAAGGTAGATTCTGTAGTGATAGGTGGTGCAGCACTTAATGTAGAGGTGGAAAAAGTTCTCAAAAAAATTAAGTTCCCATATACAGTTGGTTATGGTTCTACTGAATGTGCTCCTCTTATTTCATATTGTGACTGGGAAAAATACAAACAGGGTTCTTGCGGTATAGCTTTACCTGATACAATTGTAGATGTATTTAGTTCTGATAAGAGCAAAGAGGCTGGCGAATTGTTGGTAAAGGGCGATAATGTAATGTTAGGTTACTATAAGAATCCAAATGCAACTCGCGATGTTATAGATCCGGAAGGCTGGTATCATACAGGTGATATGGGTCTGATCGATAAAAACGGCAATATCTTTATTAAAGGTCGTTGCAAGAATATGATTCTTGGTGCATCAGGTCAGAATATCTATCCTGAAGAACTTGAAGATATGATTAACAACTTGCCATACGTAGAAGAATCGTTGGTTGTAGATCGTGGTCATAAGCTGGTAGGATTGGTGCTTCCTGCATACGAAGCAGGTTGCCAGGATGGTTTGACCGATGAACAGGTTCTTATAGCATTGGAAGAGGGTAGAAAACAGGTTAACGCTCTGCTTCCTGCATATTCACAAATTGCAGAATTTGAAATTCGTACAGAACCATTTGAACGTACTCCTAAAAAGAGTATCCGCAGATTCTTGTATAAGTAATCAAGGTATTTATAAAAATAGCGAAAGCCTCTGGACCGTCACGGTTTTGAGGCTTTCTTTGTAATAGTATTTAAAGCATTTAGTGCTATTTTCCTGCCTTTAAGCCTTTGATAACTGCATTTGTAAATCCGGCTTCTTCCATTGCGTTCAGTCCTTTAATGGTAATTCCACCCGGTGTGGTAACCTTGTCAATCTCCTGTTCGGGATGTGAATGGTTTGCCATTAGCAGTTCCGCTGCGCCTTTTATGGTTTGTAAAACTATCTCTTGTGCGTCTTTTGGATAGAAGCCCATTTCAACTCCACCCTCTACGCAAGCGCGGATATAACGGAAAACGTAAGCTATTCCGCAGGATGAAAGAGCTGTGCCTGCCACCATCTGTTTCTCCTCTACCTGTTTTGCCAAACCAAGTTTGCCAAATATATTCTGTACGCACTCTGTCTGTACGGCAGTTGCATTCTGTGTAGTGTATAAAAATACTCCTTCTCCCACCTCTACAGCAATATTAGGGATTAGATATATAATTCCGGGAACAGATTCATCGTCTTTTTTGAATAGTTCACTCAATTTATCTGTGCCAATTCCTGCTGCTATGGAAATTATCATCTGTTTGTTGTAGTCTAAAACCTCTTTAACTTCGTCTATAGCCAATGGTAGAATCCAGGGTTTTACTGCAAACAAAACAATATCGGCGTCTTTGACAGCCTCTATATTATCGGTTGTGGTGTATGCTCCCGGAATGGCTGTGCTTATGCTTTCAAGAATTGCAGCCGATTTATCTGCACAAACAATGTCGGCAGCTTGGAAAACCGATGCATTGTACAAACCTTTTGCTATTGCGCCTCCCATATTGCCGGCGCCTATAATTGTAATCTTCATAATGTATTACTTTTGTTACTCTGCGCGAAGATAGTGCTTTTATTTTTTATCTATTCGTTGCATCGGCTTTATTTCATCTTTTTGTGCTGTTTTGTGTATGAAAAATCTTTAATTATTCATTATTGAAATAAATTGTAGTTAATAGATGTTTTTTATCAACAATAAGCAAATTATGTGCGGTTTTTGAGGTATATTTGTAGTGACTTTTAAAATGGGGTAGATTGGTCTTATTGAAAATAATTAACTCAAAAATATGGAAGAAAATTTAGTATTGGGATTGAAATTGCTTGTAGTTGGTATGTTGACAGTATGTCTCATTCTCTACATAGTTATTTTGTTGGGAAAAGGACTGATTGCTTTTGCAAACAAGTTCCCGGAAGTAAAGGAGGAACCAAAGCAACGAGCAGTAGTACAAGAGGTTGATGGTAAAACAAAGGGAATCATAGAGGCTGCAGTGGCTCAGATTACCGGAGGCAAAGGTCGTGTAACAAGTATTAAGAAGGTGTAAATTAATTTAGATATGAGAGAAATTAAATTCAGCCTCGTGTTCCGTGACATGTGGCAATCAGCAGGAAAGTATGTTCCTCGTGTAGATCAGTTGGCAGCAATAGCACCCCACATTATTGAAATGGGTTGCTTTGCACGTGTTGAAACAAATGGTGGTGGTTTTGAACAGGTAAATCTTCTCTTCGGAGAAAATCCAAATAAAGCAGTCAGAGAGTGGACTAAGCCTTTTAATGAAGCAGGTATTCAGACTCACATGCTTGACAGAGGTCTGAACGGTATCAGAATGAGTCCGGTTCCTGCCGATGTAAGAAAGTTATTCTACAAAGTTAAGAAGGCTCAGGGTACAGATATTACCAGAACATTCTGTGGCTTGAACGATGTTCGTAACATAGCTCCATCTATTGGCTATGCAAAAGAGGCAGGAATGATATCACAGTGCTCTTTGTGTATTACCTATTCACCTATTCACACTGTAGATTACTATGTGAATATGGCGAAACAGCTTATAGAACTTGGTGCCGATGAAATCTGCTTGAAGGATATGGCAGGTATTGGTCGCCCTGTATCATTGGGTAAGATAGTAGAGGGTATCAAGAAAATTAAGAATATCCCTATTCAGTATCATAGCCATGCAGGTCCGGGCTTCTCTATGGCTTCTATTCTGGAAGTTTGTGAAGCAGGTTGCGACTATGTTGATGTTGGTATGGAACCACTCTCATGGGGTACAGGTCATGCAGATGTACTAAGCGTACAGGCTATGCTTAAAGATGCAGGTTTCAAAGTACCTGAAATTAATATGGCTGCATATATGAAATGCCGTACTATGATTCAGGAGATGATGGACGATTTCTTAGGTTATTACATTCCTGATAGAAACCGTTATATGAATTCACTGCTTATTGCTCCGGGACTTCCAGGCGGTATGATGGGTTCACTTATGACAGACCTTGAAACCAATTTAGAGGGTTTGAACCGTTATAAAGCAAAGAACAATCAGCCTCTTATTACTCAGGATGAACTGCTTATAAAGTTGTTTGACGAAGTTACATACGTTTGGCCAAAGGTAGGTTATCCTTGCTTGGTAACTCCATTCAGCCAGTATGTTAAGAACCTTGCTCTGATGAATGTTATTCAGATGGAGAAGGGTAAAGAGCGCTGGAGTATGATTGCCGATGATATCTGGGATATGATTCTTGGTAAGTCAGGTCAGCTTCCAGGTGAAGTTGCTCCTGAAATCAAGGAATTGGCAAAAGCGCAGGGTAGAGAATTTGTAACTGAAGACCCACAGGCTAACTATCCTGATGCACTTGACTTGTATCGTGAAAAGATGCAGCAGAATGGTTGGGAAACAGGTCAGGACGACGAAGAACTGTTTGAATATGCTATGCATCCATCACAGTACGAAGCTTACAAGAGTGGTAAGGCAAAGGCCGATTTCGAAGCAGATCTTGCAAAACGTAAGGCAGAAAAGAATGCACCTAAGGGCGCAGCTCAGCCGGAAGTTCTTACTCTGACAGTAAACGGTGAAACATATAAAGTTAATGTTGCTTACGGCGATGCTCCTGCGCCTGCAGCTCAGCAGGCTGCTCAGAGTGCAGCTCCTGTAGCATCATCGGGTGCAGCAAACGAAGTTCTTTCACCACTTGAAGGTAAGTTCTTCCTTACAAAAGCTGCCGGCGATCCTGCTATCAAAGTAGGCGATATGGTAAACGAAGGCGATGTTATCTGCTACATTGAGGCTATGAAGACCTACAATGCTGTTCGTTCAGAATTTTCGGGTAAAGTACTTGAAATCTGTATGAACCCCGGCGATAACGTATTTGAAGATGATGTCTTGATTAAGATTGGATAATTATGAAAGAGACACTTTTAGAACTATATGAAATGACAGCCATCAGCAATATAGTTGCTGAACCGGGTTTCATTATAATGTATCTTTTGGCATTTGTACTACTCTATCTTGGAATCAGAAAGCATTACGAACCGCTTCTGCTTATTCCTATAGCATTCGGTGTGCTTTTGGCAAACTTCCCGGGTGGTGAAATGGGTGTTATTCAGGCCGATGAAAATGGTATGGTAATGGTTAATGGTGTGTTGAAGAATATCTACGATATGCCTTTGCACGACATTGCTCACGAACTTGGTTTGATGAACTTCCTGTACTATGGACTTATTAAAACAGGTTTCCTGCCACCTGTAATCTTTATGGGTGTTGGTGCAATGACCGACTTTGGTCCAATGATTCGTAACCTGCGTCTCTCTATCTTTGGTGCTGCTGCCCAGTTGGGTATTTTTGCAGTATTCTTTGGTGCATTGTTCTTAGGATTTACACCTCAGGAGGCTGGTTCATTAGGAATTATTGGTGGTGCCGATGGTCCTACATCAATCTTTACTACTATTAAATTGGCTCCACATCTTTTAGGTCCTATTGCAATTGCAGCATATTCATATATGGCTTTGGTACCTGTAATTATTCCAATGGTTGTAAAACTATGGTGTAGTGAAGCAGAACTGAAAATCAATATGAAAGAGCAGGAAAAGTTAGCAGGCAAACCAATTGAAATCAAAAATATGCGCCTTCTTAAGATTCTTTTCCCAATAGCAGTAACTACTGTGGTTGCCATATTGGTTCCAACAGCAGTTCCATTGGTAGGTATGCTTATGTTTGGTAACTTGATTAAAGAGATTGGTGCCGATACATCACGCTTGTTCGATGCTGCCAGCAATAGCATAATGAATGCTGCAACAGTATTCTTAGGACTTTGCGTAGGTGCAACAATGACTGTTGATGCATTCCTCAACTGGAGTACAATTGGTATTTTGGCAGGTGGTTTCTTGGCATTCTGTTTATCTATTTCAGGTGGTATCTGGTTGGTGAAACTATTCAATATGTTCAGCAAACAGAAAATCAATCCTTTGGTGGGTGCAACAGGTTTGAGCGCTGTGCCTATGGCATCGCGTGTAGCTAACGAGATTGCGCTTAAATATGATAAAAAGAACTTTGTATTGAACTATTGTATGGCAAGTAATATATCAGGTGTTATCGGTTCTGCTGTTGCTGCCGGTATTCTGATAGCCTTCCTTTCATAACATTAATTAAGGTATAGTATGGACAAGAGTATAGAAATGTCGCCAAATAAGTTGGTTAAGTATTTGAAAAAACCGGCATCAGAGTTTACCAGAGCAGATATTGTAAAGTACTGTCAGGAAAATAGTATTGAATTCATCAATCTGCACTATTGCGGTTGGGATGGAAAACTAAAGTCTCTGAATTTTGTTATAAACAGTTTAGAACATTTAGAAAATATCTTGGCTGCAGGTGAACGTGTTGATGGTTCAAGTCTGTTTCCTTTTGTAGAAGCAGGTAAGAGTGATCTATATGTGTTGCCACGTTACAAAACAGCATTCGTAAATCCATTTACCGATGTTCCTACTGTGGATTTGCTCTGCTCATTCTTTGACAGAGAGGGCGAACCATTTGAAAGCAGCCCGCAGTATATTCTGCATAAGGCTCATACAGAGTTCAAAGAGGTTACCGGTCTTACTATGGAGGCTATGGGTGAATTGGAGTATTACATCATAGCCGACGATGAAGAGATGTATGCTACACCGGACCAGAAAGGTTATCATGAAAGTGCCCCATTCAATAAGTTTGCCGATTTGCGTAATGAAGCAATGCGTTTGATTGCTCAATGTGGCGGACTAATTAAGTATGGCCATTCAGAGGTTGGTAATTTCTCTCAGAATGGCAAAATATATGAACAGAACGAAATAGAATTCCAACCAACCGATATAGAAGATGCTGCAGACCAGTTGGTTGTAGCCAAATGGGTAATGCGACAGTTGGCATATCAGTATGGTGTAACATTAACTTTTGCTCCAAAAATTACAGTAGGAAAGGCCGGATCGGGTATGCATGTACATTGCAAATTCTCAAAGAACGGACAATCAATGATGACCAATAACGGAGAATTGACAGACGAATGTCGTAAGGCAATAGCCGGTTACATGATAGCAGGCACTTCGCTTCCTGCATTCGGTAATCCGCATCCACTTTCATTTATGCGTCTTGTACCACATCAGGAGGCTCCAACATCACTCTGTTGGTCATTCTCAAACCGCAGTGCGTTGGTTAGAGTCCCATTAGGTTGGTTAAAGAAAATGGATATGGCTGCAAAGTGCAATCCTTTAGAGAAGGCTTCTGATAAAGATTTTAGCGATAAACAGACATTTGAATGGCGTGCTTCCGATGGTTTTGCAGATACATATCTGTTACTTGCTGCTTTGTGTTGTGCAGCACGTCACGGATTTGAAATTCCAAACGGACTGGAGGTTGCAGAAAAGACATACGTTGGTTTAGGTGTTAACATTCACGATGAAAAGAACAAATCTGTTCAGGAATCTCTGGAACAGCTTCCGGGATGTTGTGTAGAAGCAGCTCAGGAACTTGCAAAAGATAGAGAGATCTATACCTCCCGTGGTGTCTTCTCTGATAACATTGTGGATTATATGATTAAGTATCTTACTGCATTCCAGGATGAGACTTTGCGTCAGCAGTTAGATAATAAATCATTGCTTAAGTTAGTTGAAGAGTGTATTCACTTAGGATAATAAAATTTTCATAACATTTGTTTGTTAACTTGTACATTTTATGTGCAAGTGGGGTAATAGGATGACGTGAGTCATCCTATTATTTTTTTTCTGTTACTCTCAGTTAGCTATGTTATAGATGTGTGGGATGATTTTTTTTTAGGGAGGGGGAGCTAGTGTTGGTAGTGTAAAAAAGAAAGCGACCAACTTTTGTTGATCGCTTTTCTGTTGTGGGTGAAGATGGATTCGAACCACCGAAGTCGAAAGACAGCAGATTTACAGTCTGCCCCATTTGGCCACTCTGGAATTCACCCTAAAAACGCATTGTTCTTATTTAGAACTTATGCGTGTAATGTATTGCTCAATTGTCTGAGCCTCCTTTGAATTAGGATAATCAAACTTAATGCTGTTGTAGAGCTTCAAAGCCTTTGCAGGATTTTCCAATGATTCGTAAACCAAAGCTGCCTGGAACAGGTAGTATGGAGAAAGAAGAGCATTGTCTGCTACTTTTGCAGCTTTTTCAAAAGTTGCAGCAGCCTGATTCAAATCTTCCATCTGAGCATAGCAGTTTGCAAGTGCACCCAAAATAGCAGGTGATGCCATTTCGTCATTACCCTTGAATTTTGCAAGGTACTGTGCAGCTACTTCAAAACTGTCTAACTGTGCGCAGCAAAGTCCTGCGTATGCGTTAGCCAATTTGCCTGCCTTTGTATTGCTATACATATCAGCAATTTCTTCAAAACCTACAAAATCAACTCCGTCACCTGCAAGTGCTGTTGCAAAATCACCATTTACAAAGTATGTTTCACCCAGGAACATAGCTGCTGATGCTTTTGTTTCACGTGGTGCAACTACCTTTGATTTATACAACATTCCACCTGCTATGATAACAATCAGTGCTATCAATGAGATGAAGATTATCTTTTTGTTCTTGTTAAAGAACTGTTCTGAACGGTTTAAAGCCTCTTCAATGTTTACTGCAGGTGCTTGTTCTGCAGGTTTTGTCTCTTTTTTTGCCATATCAAATATTACTGCTCTAAATTTAGCGGTGCAAAAATAGTTAAATTTTCTCATAATAAAAGGTTTTGCTTGAAATATTTCTCGTTTTTTCGTAGTGGGGCTGAGGGACAAGCTGTTCGGAGCTGCTCCGTTTGTAGTAATAGGGCTAAGTTTGCTAAGGTTCCGTTAGTTTATAGTGGAACTGAGGGACGTAGCTGTTCG
>CALEFD010000047.1 GCA_937876995.1 uncultured Bacteroidales bacterium
GGAAGCGTCACATGGACTACGAAAGTCGTGAAAAGTTCCTCATCAAAGATGTCAATCTCATCAACGGAATCCTTTATTGCTTCAACTGCATCACGGTCAAATTCCCAATCACTTCTGTAATTGTTGATTACAGAAAAGAGATTCTTTGTTGTATCATTGTAATTTACACTTCCTTCAGGAAGAGTTTCGTAGTTACCGCTGATCAGTGCGTCGTAAGCAATTCGCATATGCGAAATAATCAACTCTACATCTTCTTCAGGACAATCCATCTCAGGCAATTTTTTGCGTGTAGTCTCCAGATATTCCTCAAAAGAATAAAAGTAATGTGTTTTATATTCCGTAAAGCCGTCTTCTCTGGTCACTGAAAAATCATACATATATGAAGTTTTGTTCCTTCTTCAAGGAAGTTAATTAATGAATTTAAATTTCCATACATAACATTCATATCTCCGTACATTTTTATAACATTTTAAGCTTGATCCTGATCCTTCTTCTTTGTATCCGCTTGGACAACTATATGTTGTTACATTTTTATAACATTTTGTACTTGAACCAGAACCTTCTTTTTTTGCTCCAGTTGGACATGTATATGTTGTAGTTCCTGGAACTGTTGAACATGATTCAGTTGGAATATATTCAGTACATGTACTACATACTGTATGATATTGCCCACCTGACCATGAACCTGTACAGTTACAAGGATATGAATTTGTATATCCACCAGATGTACATACTTTTTTGTCTTCAGTTTTATTTTTAATTACATCTACATATACTTTTTTAGTGCTTGTACTCTTAGTAGCATCAATTGTACTTGTACTTGTATTTGCTTTAGCATCTTTAGTGTCTGTATTTGCTGTTGCATTAATTGTTTCTTTTTTTGGTTTAAAATACTTATTCAGATTAATGGTTAATAAAGAGATTATACTAATAGTTAGTAATAATACTAATATAATTCTATTCCAGTTTATTTTTCTTACTTTTTTCATATTATCACTTTCTTTATTCACTTAATGGTTTTACTGATATATTATTATCATATCTTTGTACTATTTCTTTATATATATTATAAACATTACTATAATTAGGTAAATAGTCTTTTATCATAGGATTAGAGAATGGTATTACTTTAAAGTCTCTCCAAGTTTTGGTATTATAGTATGTATAAATTAGTTCATTATCTATATTATCTATAGTAATATTAACTTCAGCTTTTTTTACTGTTTTAGTTATATCTAAACTAGTCATAAGACCGACCATTTTATTATAATTATCATTTTGATATTGGGCTGATATAAGATTACCTAATGAATATATTACTAGGGTATCATTTATCCATTCTATAGGCTCTATGACATGTGGATGTGTTCCTATTATTATATCAACATCTAAACTAGATAAGTATTCTGCCATATCTTTTTGATATTCTGTTGGTTCATTTTTATATTCTATCCCCCAGTGCATAGCAACTATTAAAATATCTACTTTGTCTCTAATAGCTTCTATATCTTGTTTTACTTGTTTTTTATATTCTTGATATAAAGTATCATTTCTATAATCATTTAAATATAGATTTGTTGGCCAAATATTAACTAAGTATTCTTTTCCACTTGGAACGTTTATTCCATTAGTACCATAAGTATAGTTTAACATGGTATAAGTAATGTTATTAACTTCAGCTATTTTGATTTGGTTTTTCTCATCAAAGCTAGAGTAACTTCCTACTGCTAATACATTTTCTTTAGAATTCCAATAATTTCTAGAATTAATAACGGCGCTTTCTCCTTTATCCATAGTATGGTTAGTAGCAAGAGACACTAAATTAAATCCCGCATCAATCATAGCGTCCCCTACTTCTTTAGGTGAATTGAATGTTGGATAATCACTTAATCCTAATTCAATACCTCCTAAAATAGTTTCTTGGTTGTAGTATGCTATGTCATATTCTTTGACAATTGGTTTGATGAGTTCATACATTTTAGTAAAATCATATATACCATTAAAATAAGTTAAAATATCAACATCATTTTTCCATGTAAAACTTCCAATTGAACTTACTGGGTCAGATGTATTTGTTCTAATTTCTTTATAATTTGATTGTTGAAGAGGTTTATATAAAGTAATTGACCCAGGGTTTGTTACACCATCTCCGCCACCAAATATGTTACCTTTTATAGTTGTATTATCAGTTGATAGTGTTATATTACCTCTTACAACTGAAATAGATCCACCACCATAAACATTACCTGATACTGTTGAATCTTTAATAGTTACATTTACGTTACCAGTTACTTCTGATAAAGTAAGAGCAGCTTTTTTACCATTTAAGAATAAGTTATGATTACCTTCACCTTCAGACTTTGAATGATATATACGTGTTACGATTTGTGCATTTTCAGCATCATAACTAGGATATCCTTTTGGTGCTTCATTCCATAATGGGTTACCTAAAGATGCTGCATTTTTATTATAATTATTTATTGCAATTTACTTCTCGCAAAAGTACAACAACACTTTGTATTTCACAACATTTTTCCACCATAGTGGTTTTATCCCAAAGAGTTCCTTCTGCATTCTACGAAAATCTTTAAGACTACAACATTGAAAAGAGGATGAAAAATATTATCTTTACGCACTAAATAAATATCATTAACAGAAATTACTAACAATGGCGTTAACAGATAGCAAGAAAATTATAGAGAAATATGGTTTTTGGATCTATTCATTGCTTTTGGCTATTATTGTATTTTACACTTTAGGAGTGGAATACAACGAATGGCTTATAAGAATAGAATCAAAATCGTTGTTTATTTACAATAGTGACTTTTTTAAAGAGACGGTGCTTGTCCCTACAGGATTGTTAAGCTACATATCGCTGTTCTTAACACAGTTTTTGCATTCGCCACTGATAGGTACAACCATTTTCACATTGTTGCTGTTTTTTTCGGCTTTTATTACAAAAGTCGCATATAACATTTCCGACAGAGATTCTATAATTGCATTTCTGCCTGCAGTGCTTATACTGATTATAAACGGCAGCATAGGTTATGCCCTTTACACACTTAAATCACCGGGATTCTTCTTTATGCCTGTTTTGGGTTATGCCATTTCCACCACAGCAGTATGGGGCATAAGTAGAATTAAATCGCCGGTATTATCAATCCCGGCTATTATAATCTGGTGTTTTTTGGGTTATTTAAGTTTTGGTATATATGCGTTAGCGGCAACAGTAGCTGTCACGGTTATTCAGTACAAACGTGAATGTATCAATGTAGCCAGAATAGCAATTCTCCTGTTTGCTGTAATATTCTTAGTGTTTACTCCGCTGATTACGTATAATCTGACAACAACAGTAAGTTCCGTTTCCAAAACGTTTTTGTTAGGAATTCCAAATCTCACCGCAGGACAACACAGTTCTGTTTTTGGCACAGCATTTGCCATACTTATTGCTATTCAGATTGCACTTTCCATATACAAACCACTACCACAAGCAAAAGCGCCAAGTTACCTGTTTTTGCAAAGTGGTATTTTGATTATATATCTGCTTTCCGCATATCTTTGCTGGTTTAGAGACCCAAATTTCAAGGCAGAGATAGCAATGTCGAATGCCATTGACAACAACAATTGGAAAGAGGTATGCAACATTCACAAAGAAATTTCTGACAAATACATAAATAGTGACAGAAAGGCATACGAAAAACTTTCTGCAAAAGCGAATATAGCCACATCGCCTGCAGAACTTGAAAATCTTATAAAAGAGACGAAAGGCAAATTCTACGAACCAAGTCGTATGATGGTTCAATTTAAGAATCTGGCACTTGTAAAATTAGGGACAGAGGCTAACCAGGCTTTTGCATATAAAGATGGAGGACGTATTCAAAAGTTCAAGAACACTATTCCTATAGCTCTGCAATGCGGCAAGCAGTTATATCTGCATTACGGATTACCTTTTTTTGCTTACAGATGGTGCATAGAAGAGGCTGTTGAATATGGTTGGAATGTAGATAATTTAAAATATGCCACACTATCTTGTATTCTTACCGGCGATTATGGCGTTGCTTGCAAATTTCTGGATAAACTTGACAAAACATTATACCATAAGAGATGGGCAAAAGAGGTGAGAAAATACATAGACCACCCATCACTAATAGCAGAAGCAGAGCAATTCAAAAGCATAAAGCAGTTAATGTGTTATGACAGTACACTGGACAACGACAATGCTGTAATTGAGTCATATCTCATTAAACATTTTACTACACACAGGCCACAAAATGCAACTCCTCAGTTTGACAGAGTTGCTATGCTATGGGCATTGCAGACACAAGACATTGCTACTTTTTGGAAATGTTTCTCTAATTACATTCAGACAAACGATACACAAAAGATGCCTCGTTACTATCAAGAGGCCGCCCTACTCTACGGAAATCTTGAAAAGAGTGTCAATATAAGCAATATGCCTTTCGATAAGGCTGTACTTACATCATATGAGAATTTCAACAGATTCTCTTCCGGTCACGCGGTACGTTCTATTGAGGTTTCACGTTTTCCATATTCAGAACGATTTGGAAACACTTTCTACTTTTACTACTATTTCATTAGGAACTTGAATACTTATTGATATATGAAAAAGATTACACCTTATATATTATTGTCGTTCCTGCTTGCAGCATGTACGGCAAACATACCTCAGAATTTTTCTGAAAGCAAAGAGGCTACAGAGATTTTTCCGGATTTTTCAAACATTACAATTCCGTCTAACATTGCTCCTCTGAATTTCCAAATTCTGACTGAGGCAGATAAATATGTAACCCGTTTTTCAAATGGAAGTTATGAATATCTGCAATCGGGCAACACCATAAACATTCCGTTATCCAAATGGGAAAAATTGATGGCAAATAGTAATAAGATAGAGGTAGATATCTACTCATCACACCACGGCAGTTGGGTAAAGCACCCTACATTTACCTGGCAAATAGCAGAAGAAATAGACCCCTATATATCTTACAGACTTATTCCACCATCGGTAGAAAGTTACGAAAGACTAAGTATCAATCAGCGTAATCTGACAAATTTTGAAGAGACAGTTATTTACGCCAATTCTATGGTACAGTACGATGATAACGGACAGTGTATAAACTGTCATCACTACAAAAATTGGGAGACAGACCAGATGATGTTCCACGCAAGACAGTATTTGGGTGGCACAGTAATCATCAATAATGGAGATATGAAGAGAATCAACCTGAAGACCGACTCAACCATATCGGCAGGTGTTTATCCGGCATGGCATCCAACACACAACTACATTGCATTCTCCACAAATAAGACACGCCAATCTGTACATACCAAT
Organism: uncultured Bacteroidales bacterium; assembly: GCA_937876995.1. GTDB lineage: Bacteria > Bacteroidota > Bacteroidia > Bacteroidales > Bacteroidaceae > Colenecus. Next base: position 5,351 of record CALEFD010000047.1, read on the forward strand.
AACAACAATCGTATAGAGGTGTTCGATACAGAAAGCGATCTTATTCTTTACAACATAGACAAAAACAGCGTAAGCATAGTAGAAAACGATACCGCAGAATTTGAATGTTTTCCGGCCTGGACGCCCGACGGTAAAACCCTGTATTACGTTTCAGCCCACTTTGAGTACGGTTTTGGTTCTGACAGAGAAGAGTATATTGTAAAGAACCACAAGAGCATTCACTACAATCTATACAAAAAATCGTTCAACCCTGAAACTGCAGCGTGGGGCAAACCCGAATTGGTTTACGATGCAGCATCAGAAGACAGAAGCATCACTCTGCCAAGAGTATCACCTGACGGCAGATATCTGTTGTTCACTATGGGCGATTATGGTGTCTTCCACATTTGGCACAAAGACGCTAATTTATATCTAATGGATTTGCAAAATGGCTCTACACGTGAATTATCTGAAATAAACAGTAGCGACGTAGAGAGTTATCACTCTTGGTCCAGCAATGGTAAGTGGATTATTTTCAGTACCAGACGCGATGATGGTGGTTTTACCCGTCTGTACTTATCTCATTTAGGCGAGGATGGAAAGTTTACAAAAGCATTCCCCATTCCGCAACAATCTCCTGACTATAGTACTAATTTTATGTTCTCATACAACATACCTGAATTTATGAAAGAACCAGTAAGCGTATCTCCAAAAGAGATTGCATCGTTCTTTAAGAATTCAGAAACCATACAGGCCAATTTCACTAAAACCGTCAACGAATAAGAGATGAGATTATTTAGAAGCGTTACACTTTTGTTAATACTGTTATTTGGAGCAAGCACAGATTTATTTTGTGCAGATCAGTTTGTTGTGGTTTTAGATGCAGGACACGGAGGAAAAGATCCGGGTGCCGTTAATGGCAAGGCACAAGAAAAGAACATCAACCTGAATGTCGCTCTTAAAGTGGGCAAGCTTATTGAAGAGAATTGCAAAGATGTAAAGGTTATATACACAAGAAAGAGTGATACATTTATAGAATTGAGCAAACGTGCAGATATTGCAAATAAAGCTGATGCAGATATGTTTATCTCTATACATACAAATTCGGCTACAAATAAATCGGCATACGGTGCTGAAACTTTTCTTTTAGGTGTTGAAGAGAACAGGACAAGTGCAAATTTCAATGTAGCCATAGCAGAGAACAAAGCTATATTGTACGAAAGCGACTACGAAACCACATACGCAGGCTACGACCCAAATAGTGCAGAGAGTCAGATTATCTTTGAATTTATGCAGAATGAGCATCAAAAGGAGAGTCTGAAGTTTGCATCTATAGTACAGAACAGATTGGTTAATACAGCACAAAGGCATAACAGAGGTGTCCATCAGGCTGGTTTTCTTGTTTTGTGGCGTAGCGCCATGCCAAGCATCCTTATAGAATTGGGATTCATATCGAATGCCAATGATATGAAGTATATGACATCACAAAAAGGTATGGACGAATTAAGCCAAAGCATATATCTGGCATTCAATGAATATCTGACAGAAACCAGAAACGGTCAAAACAAAACAACATCGGTTGTTATGGAGAGCAAACCACAAACAGAGGTTGTTACAGCAGATATACCGGTATTCAAAGTGCAGTTCCTTACATCTAAAACTGTTTTAGGTAAAAAAGACAGCCGTCTATCTGGTCTATCGGATGTAGAATACTACAAAGATAATGGTCTCTATAAATACACTTGCGGTGCAACCACCGATTACAACAAGATTCAGACAACAAAGAAAGAGGTAAACAAAAAATATAAAGATGCTTTTATTGTTGCTTTTTTAGGCGAAAAGAGAATTAGTATTGACGAAGCAAGACGATTAGCCGGCAAAAACTAAAATAGATTTTGTCTAAATAACACCATATTTTAAAACCTTTATTTATTTTTTCACTTACCCCACTACGCAGTACTTAAAACGGCATTTTTAAAGTAAAAAAACAATCTACGCAAAAAGTTATTAACAGGCTAACTCATTGTTATCCAAGACTTTAATTCAAGTCAAGGGTTGTTTTTCAACACAAAAACAGATTTTTTGCAAACCATTAAATAACAAGCACTTACAAAATGCTGTTTTTAGGGGATTCAAAACAGATTTGTATGAATGAAATAAGATTGCCAATTTTGCATTGCAATTAGAAACGAAAGCAAGGAGATATTAACAATGTCAAATAGTGAACTAAATACAAAATGGAACAGTTGTCTTGAATTTATACAAGACAATGTTGAGCCTATGGTTTATGAAACCTGGTTCACTATACTCAAACCTGTAAGTTTAGATAATAACACCTTACTTATTGAGGCTCCAAGTTCTTTCGTTTGTGAATTTATTGAAGAGAACTATCTGAATGAGTTCCAGGCAGCTGTTTGCAAATATTTTGGTAATCAGATTACTGTCGATTACAAGATTATTGTTGACAAGACAAATTCACAAAGCACTACTGTACGTTCACAAGAGTTTCAGCCTGCAATCATCAAGAATCAGAAGCCATTAAGCAATACAGCTCCTTCTGCCACAGATGCTCCTCAGGTACAGGATTTGGATTCAATGCTGAATACAAAGTACAGTTTCAGCAATTTCATTGAGGGCTACAGTAACAAGATGGCAAGAATAGCCGGTGAGACTATTGCTCAAAATCCCGGAAGCACATCTTTCAACCCACTTTTCATACACGGTTCATCCGGTGTTGGTAAAACTCACCTTCTGAATGCTATAGGTATGAAAGTTAAAGAACTGCATCCCGACAAAAGAGTACTTTACGTATCTTCACATCTGTTCCATATACAGTTTATAGATGCTATAAGAAGCAACAATACAAACGATTTCATACACTTCTATCAAACTATAGATGTACTTATCATAGACGATATGCAAGAATTATCCGGTTTCCCAAAGACCACAAATACATTCTTCCATATATTCAATCACCTGCATCAAAACCGCAAGCAGTTGATAATGTCCTGTGACAGACATCCTAAAGATTTGAAAGATATTGAAGAGAGAATGATTACCAGATTCAAATGGGGATTGGTTACAGAATTAGAGAAACCGGATCTACAGTTGAGAAAGGACATTCTAAGGGACAAAACTTCAAGAGATGGTTTGGTGGTAAACAACGAGGTTATAGATTTTGCTGCAGAAAACATCACAGGTAGCGTAAGAGACTTGGAAGGTTTTATAGCTTCACTTATGGCCCACTCTACTTTCTACAATAAGGAGATAAATTTAGAGCTCACAAAGGACATTCTAAATAAGAACAGCAAGAAAGAAGAAAAGCCTATCACCATTGAATCAATCATAAATACTGTTTGTGAATATTTCGATGTTGATGTAGATGCCATTCAAACCAAATCCAGAAAACATGAAGTGGTTCAGGTAAGACAAATCAGCATGTATTTGGCAAAAAAACATCTGGACTTCTCAACATCAAAAATTGGTGCTTACATAGGCAAAAGAGACCACGCCACAGTTTTGCATGCTTGCAATATGGTAAAAGACCAGTTACAAGTTGACAAAAACTTTAGAAAAGATATGGAAAATATTGAGAGTTCTCTTAAGTCTTAATTCAACACGAACAACAAAACAGCAACATACAATCCGGAGAACAAAACATTCTTCGGATTTTTCTTTTTTTCACATCGGCATTTTACACAAAACAAGATAAAGCCACAACCGCGCAAAACACAAAAATTTCACATTTCGGAAAACTTTTTAATGTAAGATATTTTTTAATCACTTGTTAATCACACATTTAAAAATGCAAAACGGAAAACTTTTAAAATTGTTGATAACTATTTTTAAGAAATCTTTTGCAGTTATAATAGTATCATTATCTTTGCTGTCGCTTAGCAGTAGTGCAGCACCTAATTACGCAAAACAAACAAAAGAACAAACATAAAACAACAATGGCTAAACAACAAACTTACACTTTCGAAGAAGCGTTTAAAGCTTCCATCGAATACTTTGGTGGCGACGAATTAGCTGCTAAAGTATGGGTAAACAAGTATGCCGTTAAGGATTCATTCGGAAACATCTTCGAAAAGACTCCTGACGATATGCATTGGCGAATTGCTAACGAAGTTGCAAGAATTGAAGCTCGTTACAAGAATCCTATCAGCGCAGAAGAACTTCACGATCTCTTCAAAGGCTTTAAGCACATTGTACCACAGGGTAGCCCTATGACAGGTATTGGAAATGACTTTCAGATTGCATCACTTTCAAACTGTTTTGTAATAGGCAATGACGGAGCTGCCGATTCGTATGGTGCTATTATCAAAATTGACGAAGAGCAGGTACAGTTAATGAAACGCCGTGGTGGCGTAGGTCACGACCTTTCACACATTCGTCCAAAAGGTTCTCCGGTAAAGAATTCAGCGTTGACATCTACAGGCCTTGTTCCATTTATGGAGCGTTATTCCAATTCAACCCGCGAAGTTGCACAAGACGGCCGTAGAGGCGCTCTTATGCTGAGTGTAAGTATTAAGCATCCCGATTCGGAATCGTTTATAGATGCAAAGATGACCAGCGGAAAGGTTACAGGTGCAAATGTTTCTGTAAAGATAGACGATGCTTTTATGCAGGCAGCCATTGAAGGCAAACCATATACCCAAGCCTACCCTATCGATTCTCCTAACCCGCAATACACTAAAGAGATTGACGCATCAGCTCTTTGGAAGAAGATTGTACACAACGCCTGGAAATCGGCAGAACCCGGCGTTCTTTTCTGGGACACCATAACCAAAGAATCGGTTCCTGATTGCTATGCAGACTTAGGTTTCCGCACTGTAAGTACAAACCCTTGTGGCGAAATTCCACTATGTCCATACGATTCCTGTCGTCTATTGGCCATCAATCTATATTCATACGTTGTTAATCCATTCAAAGAGAATGCTTACTTTGATTTTGATTTGTTCAAAAAGCATGTTGCATTGGCTCAGCGTATAATGGATGACATTATCGATCTTGAAATTGAAAAGATTGAAAAGATTCTTGCAAAGATTGAAAGCGATCCTGAAGGCGAAGATATTAAACGAACCGAAAGAGAGCTATGGCAAAAGATTATGCGTAAAAGTACTATGGGACGTCGTACCGGTGTAGGCATTACAGCCGAAGGAGATATGATAGCAGCCATGGGATTGCGTTATGGTACAGAAGAGGCTACAGCTTTTGCAGAAAAGGTTCAGAGCACACTTGCCATAGAAGCATATCGTTCATCAGTGAATATGGCTAAAGAGCGCGGTGCATTCGAAGTATTCGACTGGAAACGCGAAGAGGAAAATCCATTTATTGGTCGTATTCGCGAAGCAGATCCTGCTTTGTACGAAGATATGAAAAAGTATGGTCGTCGTAACATTGCTTGTTTGACTATAGCTCCTACAGGTACTGTTAGCTTGATGACACAGACAACATCCGGTTTGGAACCTGTATTCATGCCGGTATATAAACGCCGTCGTAAAGTTAACAGCGAAGATGAAAATGCCAACGTAACATTCCACGATGAAAATGGCGATGCATTCGAAGAGTTTGTTGTATATCACCACAAGTTTGTTGAATGGATGAAGGCCAACGGCATAGATCATACCAAACAGTATTCACAAGAAGAACTTGACGAACTGGTTTCACGTTCTCCATACCATAAAGCAACTGCACAGGATGTTGACTGGGTTAACAAGGTTAAGATGCAGGGCGCACTTCAGAAATGGGTTGACCACTCTATCAGCGTAACCATTAACCTACCGGCTGATGTATCAGAAGAACTTGTCAATGAGCTGTACGTTGAAGCTTGGAAGTGTGGATGTAAAGGCTGTACAGTTTATCGTGATGGTTCACGCGATGGTGTTCTTGTTGATGTCAAGAGTGACAAAAAGAAGGCTGCTGATGCCAAAGAACCTACTATGGCTCCAGGTGATTGTCACCCAAGAGAAGTTGTGGAAACACGTCCAAGAATTCTTGAAGCCGATGTTGTACGTTTCCAGAACAACAAAGAGAAATGGGTTGCATTCGTGGGTCTGTTAAACGGACGTCCTTACGAAATATTCACCGGTCTGCAGGACGACGAAGAGGGTATTATGCTTCCAAAGACTGTAGAAAAGGGTCAGATTATTAAGAATGTCGATGAAAATGGTGTTAAGCGTTATGACTTCCAGTTCACTAACAAACGCGGATATAAAATCACTATTGAAGGACTTTCTGAAAAATTCGACAAAGAGTACTGGAACTACGCAAAACTGATTTCAGGTGTATTACGTTACCAGATGCCTGTAGATCTATGTATGAAACTTATCGGATCATTGGATTTGGGTAGCGAAAATATCAACAACTGGAAAAACGGTGTAGAACGCGCACTCAAGAAGTATATTCAGGACGGAACTCAGGTAAGCGGAGAGAAATGTTCGGTTTGCGGATCAGAATCTCTGGTTTACCAGGAAGGTTGCCTGATTTGCCAGAACTGCGGTTCCTCACGTTGCGGATAAACAAAACACACAACACAAACATACTCAAATAGAAATGGTCGGCTAAAAACCGACCATTTCTTATTTGAGTAGTTTGTCTATCCTTATCTATAAGGCTTCCTGCGGAAGCGCGCTTCGCGCCAATTAATTATGGGAATGGTCGGCTAACACCGACCATTTCCTATTTGAGTAGTTTGTGTAAGACCTTATTTATTTTGTTCCCTCCGGGAACGTCCTTCGGACCAAATAATTTTCTTATTTGAGCTGTTTGTTTATCCTTATCTATAAGGCTTCCTGCGGAAGCGCGCTTCGCGCCAATTAATTACCTACTTCTACAGTGATTGAAGCAGAACTACATTCTGCACATACGGGTGGATTCTCCTTCGCTATAGTAAAGCTAAGACGTTGCAATGAAGGAAACTCCTGTTGCAGACGCTGCACTACCCTACCCGCTACGTGCTCCATTAGTTTTGACGGTATCTGCATCTCCTCTTTGATTATACGTGCTGCCTGCGCATAATTCAATGTATCTGCAAGTTCATCACTATTTAGTGAATTGCTTACATCAGCATACATATCAAGGTCTATTGTGTACCAGGCACCAACTTCACGTTCTTGAGGCTCAACGCCATGATAAGCATAAAACCTAAGTCCGTTCAAAGAGATTTTCTGTATCGACATAATCTATTATCAGTATCAGAATGTAAAATCAAGAGATACGCCAAATGCATCGCTCTTACGTGTATAGTTGCAGGCTGTACCGTTTGCGTTTGTAAATTCGTGATCATCAAACATTGAGTGCAGATAACCGGCATTCAGTTTAAGCATGTCATTGATCTGGAATGCTGCACCTATGCTAAGACCATACGAACTTGTGCTGAAGTTTGTGTCTGACATATCAGAATCGGCAAAACCAAGTTCAGTACGCTGACCACCACAACTTATTGTCCATCTGTCAGCAATATCCCACTCTGCACCAAGTACCACTTCCCAGCTGTTATCACCTGCCTTGATAGCTGAACCTTTTGCATCCTTGTCCCAGAAGTAGTGATAGCCACCACCTATACGTACCTTGTCAAATGAATACTGAGCGCCAAGTGCAAGATATGCAGGTATATCTGAACGAACTATATTACCGTCACCATAAACAGCTACAGCAGGAACCATTGTTGCAAGAGCAGCCAAGTTTGCGCTGTTATTTGCTTCGTTCTCCATTGCTATTTTAGTACGGAATTCATACTTTGCAGCAAGATTCAATTTTCCAAGATTTACATCAACACCTACTATAGGAGTAAAGCCGAAATCACTCTGATTGCAATCCAGTTTATAATCTGCAAGAAGTGCGGCATACTGTGCCATAGCCGGCATTTGCTGAAAGATTGGAGATGACGCTGTTATACCGCCTAAATTGATATTGCTAATTGCACCTACATACGATGCCTTTGCCATTACTGTGCGCAAGCCACCAAATACTGATACCATATCTGCAATTTTGTATGTTCCACCCACCTGAAGACCAAAGAAATACTGTTTACCGGTAAGATTCTGGTCTAATGAATAGGCACTTGAACCTATCATGCTGCCAAACTGATATGCCATACCGCCAATCAGTTCTTCAAACATAGGCAGACCACTTGCAAATTCGCAAGCACCACCACCGCCGCCTACTGCAAACTGAGCAGATACAGACCACTTGTCATTGAATATGTATGCTGCCTGAAATGAAGGAATAACAGGAGCGAATGTTTCACCTTCAAAGAAACGATCTTTAGACGGATTTTTGGTATTGTTCATAAACAGAAGATTTGTAGCGTTCATCTGACGTTTCTGAGCAGCAGCCTGCCAGCTCAATGATAGATGAAAACCCTCTGGAAGAAATGCCACACCTGCAGGATTGCTATATACACCATCAATAGCTATTGCAGCATCGCGTGCAGGATTACGCAAATATGTTGCGTTTTGATTTGTATTTGTCAAAAGACCACCTGCAAAAGTTGTTGCAGAAACCAAAAGTGCCATAGCACCAATAAAGAATTTCTTTTTCATTTTGATAAAAATTTGGTTAATTCTGGTTGCAAATATAGTACATAAAATTATTCGTTATCCCCAAAATGCACACAATCGCAAAAATTGTATAAAAAGAACCACTGTAGTAATAGGGTTAAGTTTGTTAGCATTGCCACCCTGCCCAAGTAAGTAGTGGAAACTTAATGACGTTCCTGTAAGCTCGTAGTTAAAATATTTGGAATTCCTTCAAAAAGGCATTACTTTTGTACCACCTTTGGTATGAATAGTTCATCATAACTATATGATAATGAGCCTCCCAGGCGAGCCGCAAGGCAGCATACTTGGGAGGCGTTCTTAATTTTAGGCGAGACTCAATATAATACTACCCACACAGAATAGTAATAGGGTTAAGTTTGCTGGCATAGCCACCCTGCCCAAGTAAGTAGTGGAAACTGAGGGGCTATCTGTGAGGAGCGGAATAGCGCAGTGAACCGGAAGAACGTTAAAAAACGGCGGTGTCTGAGGTACGTTAGACAGCGAATGCTGGCTAAAAGACCGAGTTCGCCGTTTTAGTTCTGTAGGTGAACGAAGCAGCTCCGAACAGCTACGTCCTTCAGTTCCACTATAAACAAACGAAACCATAGCAAACTTAACCCTATTCTACGAACAACACTGCTACAGCACGCAACTCCACTAAACACTACTATAGTTTTTTCAACATAAAACATTTTACTGCAAACAAAAAAGCATTAACTTTGCATTAAAGAAAATTTAAACACACAGTTACTATGAAAAGACTTTTAATCAAACTTAATGCAGTAGATATACTTGCAACTACGCTATTCTTAGTGTTTATCATCACATGGTTTAACTACCAAACAGAGGTTTCATTTCATAAGATGTATAGTATAGCCATGTACGTTTTACCATACGTTGCATTTAGACTTATAGCCTCAAAAGACTATTACCACTTTTGGAAAAAAATTATACTTATTATTCTTTCAGCCTGCGCAATCTGGCAATCCATATATGCCATTCTGCAAGTTATCGGTATTTGCGAATCACACAATTTTATGTTCACCATAACAGGTTCTTTTCATAACCCCGGACCATTTGGCGGGTTTCTTGCAATATGCGCCAGTTTGTTTATACCCAGTATTCAAGAAGAGGCATACCGTTTTCTAAGAATTTTATACTCAGCAGCAACCATATTGTGTATTATACTTTTACCCGCCACATTAAGCAGGACAGCTTTATTGGCACTTGGAATAAGTATGCTGATATATGCCTTATCGTTTCAATATTTTAGAGATACAATAAAACGATACTGGATAATCGCAGTTGTGGGAATATCTCTATTGGGTGTTAGTGCTTATCTGTATAAAAAGGATTCTGCCAACGGCAGATTCTACATAAACAAGATTAGTGCCATAGCCATGAGAGATAATGGCTTTAAGGGTAGCGGATTAGGGAAATTCAGTAGAACATACGGAGAAACGCAAGCAAACTACTTTGCGCCATATATAGATAATATAATACAAGGTGATGCTCCTAAAAAGATTGAACAAGAGCGAATGATTGCCGATTGCCCCGAATATGCCTTTAATGAATATATGGAGATAGGTGTGGAATGTGGCATAATAGGTATAGTAACATTCATTATACTTACCATTACTGCTATCTGGATTCTATATAAAGCTAAATCTATATGGTGCTACGGTCTAATTACACTTTCAATATTTGCCCTCTTTTCATATCCTTTCAAAATAGTTCCGTTCTGCATTTTTGAAGGTTTATTTATTGCCATGGCTGGAATAAAGGCAAATAAAGGTATTAAAACTTATGCTCCTATACATATAACAGCAATCCTGGCTATAACTTTTATTATAGCTGGATTCAGCAAAATCAGTTCTTCTAAAAGGGCAGAAAAGTTGTTAGAAAAATCTATTACCCTATACGACATTAAATACTACGAACCATTTGCTGAGGAATGCTATCCCTTAACCGAGGACTTATCACACAATTACACTTTTTTATTTCAATTAGGACAGTCGCTAAATAAGTGTGGAGAATATGAGAAAAGTGATTCTATATTAACTTTAGGCAGTTCCATTAGTTGCGATCCTATGTTTTGGAATATAATGGGCAATAATGCCATAGCACAGGGAAATTATAAACGTGCAAAAGAGTGTTACACAAAAGCTTTCTGTATGATTCCAAACAGATTATATCCTCTCTCACTTTTGGCTAAGATGTATCACGAAAACGGTGATACAGCAGCCTTCCTCCACTTAAGCAATGCCATAAACAGTTTTGTACCAAAAGTAGAGTCTGAACTCACCAAAGAGTTGAGAGAGGAGATAAATTTAATTATTCATGAATCTTATTTACAAAAGCCCGCTCCAACTCCTGCGAGATATTGATAAGGAAATCGCCCATTCGTTCTAATTCGTTCACTACATCTATATAGTAAACACTGGTTTGATAGTTCTTATCGCCGTCTTCCATATTTTCTATTTCTGCATCACGCAAATTACTTCTCAAGCGATTGATGCGGTCTTCTGCATTGTACGCATTTGCAATATCTGCAAGTTCACCTTTGTGAGCTGCTTCAAGATTCTCCAGCACAACTTGATAAGCCTCATCTACAACATTAACCATATCATCAAGTTTATGCATCGTTTCAGCATCGAATTTCTTGTTATGGATATTCTTGCGAGAGAGAATACGGCTTATAGCTTCGCCCGAATCGCCCAGTGATTCCAATTCGCCAATAATCTTATACATGGCTTTAATCTTAAAAGATGTAGCCTCACTGATATCGCCCATAGAGACAGCATTTAGGAATGCAGCAATTTCGTAATCTATTCTATCTGATATCTCTTCATATTTGACCAACTTGTTACGTAATTCTTCAAACTTATCGCCATTACTTTCAGCAATAGCCTGTCTTGCATAACCAAGTCCATTTCTTGATATTTGAGCAAAATTTGTAATCTCATTAAACGCCTGTTCAGTTGCAAGTTCAGGAGTAGCTAAAGGACCGGCAGAGATATATTTCAACCTGAATAAATCCTGCTCCTGATTCTTTGGAGTTTTAATAATAAATACAACTATTTTCTCTATAAATTTTACAAACCATATAAGAATACAAGTATTGATAGTATTGAAAAGAGTATGCAACATAGAGAGTCCGTAAAGTGCGGCTGTACCTTCAACAGAGACTGAACTGCTTACCACAAAACCTTCGGCTGCAGGGTTAGGCAGACCGAAGAGTTCAATAATTCTACCTACAAGCATCAAGAATGGTTTGAAGAAAATTAATGCCCATACTACTCCAAACAGATTGAATATAGTATGAGACATAGCTGCCCTCTTAGCCTGAGTATTACCTACTGATGCAGCAATATTTGCAGTAATTGTTGTACCGATATTTTCACCAAGAACCATTGCACAAGCCATATCAAATGGTATCCAACCCATACTGAGCATAATGAGTGTGATAGCCATTGTGGCAGATGACGATTGAAGCACAAGTGTGAGGACAGTACCAAAGGCCAGAAATATAAGCACCGAGCCGAAACCATGACTGGACCATGTCTTAACAAAATCCAAAACCTGTGGGGTTTCATTCAGATCGGGAACAGATTCCTTCATAAAAGAGAGACCTAAAAACAGCAGGCAGAAACCTACAAGAAGTTCACCAATATTCTGCCTTTGATTCTTCTTTGAATTTGAGAAGAGGAATGCCAATGCCATTAAAGGTACTGCAAGGATTGAAATATCAGCCTTAAATCCAAGCCAGGAAACCAGCCATGCGGTCACTGTAGTACCTATGTTAGCACCCATAATAACACCTATAGCCTGTGCTAAAGTCAATAAACCTGCATTCACAAAACTAACCACCATAACAGTTGTTGCCGACGAAGACTGAATTACAGAAGTAATCCCCAAACCTGTCATAACCCCCTTAAATGGATTAGAAGTCATTGCAGTAAGAAAACCGCGCAACTTATCACCCGAAGCTTTTTGCAATCCGGAACTCATCAAATTCATACCATAAAGGAACATTCCCAATGCTCCCAATAGTGTAAATACTTGAAGTATTCCCATAAAAATTATACTATTTGATTAGAAATAAGATACCAATTATATAGCACGAAACAGATAAACATAAACAGGCCACTTATTCTATTGATTTTGCCAACAAAACCTATCAACAAAACAAGCACTGCCGCAACTATCATTACTATATAGTCTATATATGTTATTCCCGATGAGGTAAGTGGCATAACTTGTGAACTTAATCCCAATATGAGAGTTATATTAAAGATATTAGAACCTACAATATTACCCAAAGCCATATCAGTATTCTTTTTTACTGCAGCAGCTACAGACGCAGCAAGTTCCGGCAGTGACGTTCCACAAGCAATAAGTGTAAGAGATATAAAGGCATCGTTCACTCCAAATCTCTTTGCTATAAGCACTGCATTGTCAACAAAGAAATCGCAACTGACTATTAACAATGCTAACCCTCCAACAACTTTGACAATTGCCAGCCATAAAGGCGATACTGCATCAGTTATCTGCTCTGTAGATTCGTTACCATCTTTTCTATCGCGAGCAAACGAATACCACATAAATCCCACAAAAGAGAGCAACAGAGCCCAACTATCTGCACGCCCTATAGTTGCAGCAGTTCCATCAAAGAAATTTAAAGCGAGTATCATCAGTAATACAGATACAACTATACATAAAGGTATTTCAAACTTCATGTTTTTCTTTTCTATAGCAACAGGAAAGAAAATTGCAGTAAGTCCCAGTATTCCCAATACATTAAAGATATTTGAGCCTACAACATTACCAATGGCAACATCGGCATTTCCGTTCACAGCACCCATAAAACTTACTACTAATTCCGGCATAGAGGTACCCACTCCCACTATTGCTGCACCTATCACAAAATCGGAAACTCTATATCTTCTAGCCAATGAAACAGCTCCTGAAACCAAATAATCAGCTCCAAATACAATACCGGCCAGTGAAGCTATCAAAATTAAATATTCCATTATCACAATAATTGCTGTATTGATTCCTTATCAACTTCATATACAATTGATGCCGGTTCGTAAATATAAGGCACATACCTAAATAGTTGCAAATAAGCCTTATCGCCCGATTTGGCATAATAAACATCCAATCTTAAAACATTTTCATTATCATTATCGGGCGGAAATAGCATCATTCCCGGCTCACCCATAAGTGCACCTACAATTTCCGATCTTTTTTTCAGAGGATAGTAATATTCCAACTTCTTAAAATGTCCCTTTAGCTGCAGATTCTTATATTCGGTTTTATTAATAAGTGCAACTACAATACCTGAGACTATTAGAAAACAGCCAAAAACGGCAATAACCTGACCTAATGGCAAGAGAATCAATAATACACCTGCCATTATTAAAGCCACATATATAAAGGTATCCATTAAAGAATGGACCTTAACGAATTCTGAATTTATCATAATCTATTTTTTAGTATATTGAATATCAAATAAATGGACACACTTATTACTATGTCCTAATAAAGAGAAACAGATTATGACACTAAATGATATATCTTCGCAGAATAGTAAGATGAGAATGTTTATTTGTTATAAGCCCGGCAATAAAGGGCGAAGAAGCTACATTGTTCTTTAATGTATATACAAAAGAATCCAATTTAGAAACGGCTGAAAGTATCAAGCTATTTCTGGTATTCTGTTTCAATCGTTTTTGGGATTGTTCACGAGATACTTTTACATGTATGCTATTTGTTAACAGTCCACTCTGCTCAATAACCAAATCACTTCCTGAATCATAGAGGACATCTTCGATACAGCAAGTCTGTTCCATCTCCGAAACGTATGATATTTCCGAAGAGTTACAAAACAGAGCCACACAAAGCAGCAATATATAACGGCATAGCATTACCATAACGCGTGCAAAATTACACAAAAATTCAGAACTGCAAGCCAGCAAGCCTATCTATAAAGAATATTTCACAAATAATAAAAACCTTAAATAAGGCAGACTGAATTACAAACCAAAAATAAGGGTTGTTGATTGGATGAAAAAAAAAACATAACTTCGCACCGGTTAAAAAAAAACAACAACTGATGACAGATAATACAAAGATTACAGAAAATGTACACTATGTGGGAGTTAACGATCGCAACAAACATCTGTTTGAAGGAATGTGGCCGCTACCATACGGTGTATCATATAATTCATATCTGATAACAGACAATAAGATTGCGCTTATAGACACAGTAGATAGCGCTTTTTTTGAGTACTACCTGCAAAAAATAAAAAGCCTGATAGGTGATAAGCCTATTGATTATCTTGTAATAAACCACATGGAACCCGACCATTCAGGAAGTATTGCTCTTATACGCAATCACTACCCTAACATACAAATAGTAGGCAACAAGCAGACATTAAGTATGATAGAGGGTTATTATGGAATAATTGACAATTGCCTACAGGTGAAAGATGGTGATGAACTTGTTTTGGGTACACAAACCTTAAAATTTTATTTAACTCCTATGGTGCATTGGCCGGAGACCATGATGAGCTATTCTGTAACAGAAAAAATACTTTTCACTGGCGATGCATTTGGTTGCTTCGGCGCACTAAATGGCGGATATATAGATACTGCTATAAATACAGACATCTATTGGGAAGAGATGATTAGATACTATTCCAATATTGTTGGCAAATATGGTATTGCAGTGCAAAGAGCTTTAACCAAACTACAAAGTCTGCCAATTGACTATATATGCAGCACCCACGGACCTGTATGGAGAGAAAATATTGAAAAAGTAGTTTCAATATATGACAGATTAAGCAAATACGAAACAGAAGATGGTGTGGTAATTGTATATGGAACAATGTACGGACATACGGAACAGGTAGCAGAGGCTATTGCTGCCGAACTATCAAACAGAGGTGTAAAAAACATTGTTTTACACAACGTAAGCAAAAGTAACCCATCGTACATTCTAAAAGATATATTCAAATATCGTGGTTTGATAGTGGGCAGCCCAACATATAGTTTGACCCTCTATCCTGAAATTGAAGCTATACTATCCAAAATTTCAGTCCGAGAAGTTAAGAATCGCATTTTTGGATATTTCGGTTCATTTACCTGGGCAAGTGTTGCAGTTAAAAAGCTGAAGGAATTTGCAGATAATAGCGGATTCCAAGTCTTGGAAAACAGCGTAGAGATGAAACAGGCCCCAACAGAAGTCATATATGCACAATGCAAAGAATTGGCAGACGAAATGGCAGATAAACTTCTTCAATAAGAGTGATAGTAATATTTGAGCCACAATAATTATAATATGCCCCCTAAAGTTGTTAATGAACTTTTTGGGGGCATATCAATTAAAATCGTATGTATTTTGCTTGCTTTTTACATCTCCACCTCTACATTGCAAACAGAACCTGCGGGCATAATTGGAATAGTATCACCATCTATAAGTTTACCATCAACCTTTAATGATTTAATACCCTTCATTGAACCCGACAAATTCTTAACCTCAATATTATAGGTTGCACCGCGGAATTGACGCTGAACACTATATTCTTTCCAATCGGCAGGAATACATGGCTCAACTTTTAGACCTGAATAGGTTGGCTTTATACCCAAAATAAACTGAGTTATAGTATAATAGTTCCATGCTGCAGTACCTGTAAGCCATGAATTTTTACCTTCACCGGGACGGAATGCATCTTTTCCTGCTACCATCTGTGAATATACGTATGGTTCAACCTTATGCAGTGTCTGGTCTTTTATATATGCAGGAGAAATCTTTTTGTAATATTCCCATGCCGCATTACCATTTCCACGAACAGTTTCACCTATTATAACCCAGGGATTATTATGGCAGAATATACCCGCATTCTCTTTATAACCTGCAGGATAACTTGATATTTCACCATACTCTATGTAATATTTTGTAAAGGCAGGATTATTCAGAACTATTCCATGTTCGCAGTCCAATCGCTCTTTTACAGAATTCAGGGCCTTATCTACCATTCCATCTTCCAATCCAATGCCTGCCATTGTACACCAGCCGTTGGACTCTATAAAGATTTTACCCTCTTCATTTTCGTCAGAGCCCACCTTATTGCCGTAATAATCGTATGCACGCAAGAACCATTCTCCGTCCCAACCATACTTTTTAACAGCCTCCACCATATCATCAATAGCCTTTTGAGCTTCGGCAGCTTCAGTTTCTTTACCTAACTGCTTGCAGAGTTCCACATAATCGCGTCCGCTGAAGACAAACAGTCCGGCTATCATCAAGCTTTCAGCCTTGCTACCTTCTGTTTTGTTTTCTGTAGTCTGGAAACTCTCATTTGGATCATTTGAGAAACAGTTCAAATTCAGACAATCATTCCAGTCTGCGCGACCTATCAATGGCAGACCGTGAGGTCCCAAATTATTTACAACGTGTTCAAACGATATTTTTAGATGTTCAAACAGACTCTTTTCGCTTCCGGGCTGATTATCAAATGGTACAGGTTCATCAAGGATAGAGAAATCGCCTGTTTCGCGCAAATAACCAATTGTACCGAATATCAGCCACATAGGATCATCGTTAAAACCGCCGCCTATACCATCGTTACCACGTTTTGTAAGAGGCTGATACTGATGATAGCAACCACCGTCAGGGAACTGCGTAGATGCAATATCAATTATTCTCTCTCTGGCTCTCTCCGGAATTTGATGCACAAAACCTATCAAATCCTGATTAGAATCACGGAAGCCCATTCCACGGCCTATACCGCTTTCAAAGAATGAAGCTGAGCGGGAGAAGCAGAATGTTATCATACACTGATACTGATTCCAGATATTAACCATACGGTCCAACTTATCATCACCACTCTGAACTGTATATATCTGCAACAATTTATCCCAATAGCTGCACAATTCTGCAAATACAGCATCTACCTTTGCTACTGTGTCCAGTTTTGCCAGAGTCTCTTTAGCTCTTACCTTATTTATAACACCTTTGCTTTCGAACTTCTCTTCTTGTGGATTCTCTACATAACCCAAGACAAAAATCAAATCCTTACTTTCACCAGGAGCAAGTTCCACTTCTATATAGTGAGATGCTATTGGTGACCATCCATGTGCCACTGAATTAGTAGGTTTGCCCTCTAATACAGTTTGTGGTTCGTCAAATCCATTATAAAGTCCAAAGAAGGTCTCTCTGTCTGTTTCAAAACCTTGAATAGGAGCATTCACAGAATAGTATGCATAGTGATTTCTGCGTTCTTTATATTCTGTTTTATGATATATGGTAGAACCATCTATTTCAACTTCACCTGTAGAAAAGTTTCTTTGGAAATTTTCCATATCGGTAGCTGCATTCCATAGACACCACTCCACAAACGAGAACAGTTTAAGACTCTTCTTTTCATTTGAATTATTGGTAAGCGTAACTTTCTGAACTTCTGCCCAAGTCTTTAATGGAACAAAGTATAACACGCTTGCTTCTATACCGTTTTTACTACCTACAATCTTAGTGTAGTTCATACCATGACGGCATTCATAGCTATCTAACTTTGTTTTACAAGGTTTCCAACCCGGATTCCAGATATCTTTTCCATCGTTTATGTAGAAATACTTACCGCCACTATCCATTGGCACATTGTTATAACGGTATCTGGTTATTCTGCGAAATTTTGCATCCTTACAGAAAGAATAACCACCGGCTGTATTAGATATCAGGCTAAAGAAATCTTCTGTACCCAAATAGTTTATCCAAGGCCAAGGAGTACGCGGTTCTGTAATTACATACTCTCTGTTTTTATCATCAAAAAATCCGTATTCTTTCATTGTTATTGTTTTTTGTGTTAATCTTCCAGTTTGTTATACCAGTTTTTCTTTAGAATGATTGTACCTACTACTATGCACATTATTGCCAATCCTAAACCTACAAAGTCTTTCACTACCAAATAGATAGGTCCTGCAACTAACGCTGTCTGCCATACAATACCTGCAGCAACATTTACCATATCCTTAACAAAGTTCTTATTCTCTTTGAAGTCAGGATGTTCAGCTATAACCTTCTCTTTTATTGGTTTCCAGAATCCCCAAGGACGAGTCTTGTAGTAGAAATTCTTCAATGTCTCTTCATCGGTAGGTTCAGTTGTATATGTTCCAACCAAACATCCTATTACAGAGAACAATAGTATTATTGGGAAGTAGTAGAGCGCCGAAACTGAACCCCACTGATTAAAGAATGGGATTTGTGAAAGCAGCAGTGCCGGTATCAAACCGAATACCATACCCCATGCAAAACCGCGTGAATTGAATCTCCACCAATGCCATTTAAGTACATTTGCTGCAACATAGCTACCATAAAGTGCATTAGTTACCCACTGAAGAATGCTGTTTACATCTTGTGCCAAAACGCCAAATCCTATACTGATTATTACCACAACCAAACCAACTATGTAGTTTGCATTTGTTGCCTGTTTTGGAGTAGCCTGAGATTTGAAATACTTAATATAAATATCGTTCACAATGTATGCCTGAGCCGCATTGAGTGTACCGGCAAATGTTGACATAAAGGCAGCAAGCAAACCTGCCACCAAAAGACCTGTCAAACCTGCAGGTATGCAAGAGTGATTGATAATAGCCGGAAGCACCAATTCAAAGTCAATATTACCTGCGCTGTTACGTACCAATGGTTCTATATCACTAAACAGTATCAAGCCTAAAACTGCTATGCCTGCAATCATCAAATAACGTACCGGCATCAATACTACTGTTACAAAACCACTCATCATAGATGCCTCTTTAGGTGATTTTGTAGATAGAATCTTCTGCATATCGTAAGTAGGAGCAGGGCCGGCAATACTTACCATAATACCCTTTACCAATACCAATCCAAAGAAGAGACCGAATAGAGAATATCCATCAGATGCAATTGTTTTATTAAACTCTTCTAATGCTCCGGACCAACTGATTCCCAAACCGGAACCTTTCCACCACATAGAGGTCCAACCTTCCGGGAGTATAGCCATTAAATCGAAATCGGTTAGTTTTACCATTGCTATAACTGCTATTGCTATAGACGCCAATGTCATCAGCACATATTGTGCCACATCAGCCCAAACTATACTGGTCATACCTCCAAGCAGTGAATAGAAGACTGCAAACAGAGTGAACAAAATTCCCCATACATGAGGAACGTATGCATCAGGAAGTGCCGATAAGAATGGGAATACGGTTTTGAGAGGAAGGAATATTTCTACAAATTTTCCTAAACCTATAAAACCGTATGCCAACATACTTAGACATACAATGATTGCAAATACTACTATAATCCAATGTGAAAACTTAGCTCCTGAATCTTTACCAAAACGGAATCCTATCCATTCTGCACCTGTGGTACAATTAGACCTTCTTAGCCATGTAGATAGATATGCCATCAGGAAAATCTGGTTAAATACAGGCCATACCCAAGGCATAAATACACTCTTTAATCCATAAACCACTGTGATACCTACAAGCCACACTGTTCCGGATATATCAAACATACCGGATGCATTGGAGAGTCCCAACAAGTACCAAGGGATGTTTTTACCGCCTAAAAGATAAGTTTCAAGGTTTTTAGACGCCTGTTTTTTCAGATAAATACCAATAAAAATCAGGATACCCAAATAAGCTGCTATAATAAGCAGGTCGGCAGTAGTTAATGCGATTTGTCTCATTTTAATTACAATTAGTTAGTAATAGGTTAGTTTATTGAAACGCAAATTTAATAAAGTTATTTAATAGAAGTCCATTATTTTGATAAAATACATAACTTTGCAATGATGATAAGATTCAGTTTAGTTATTGCCACCTACAACAGAGCAGAGCAACTTATGATAACGTTACGTTCTGTGGCAGCCCAAACGGCCGATGAGACCATTTGGGAGTGCATTGTTGTGGACAACAACTCCCAAGACCACACATGCAGAAACATTGAGCAGTTCATTGCAGACAACCCATCACTAAACATCAAGTATTGTCTGGAAAAACAGCAAGGGCTATCACATGCAAGAAATGCAGGTATCAACAATGCTCTGGGAGACATTATTGCTTTTATTGACGATGACGAACATATAGTTCCGGAATTTATAGATTCATATATCGAACTATTTGATAGGATTCCACAAGCAATGTCAGCTGGCGGAAAAATAATAGCTGAATATCCGGGAGGCAGACCGGTCTGGATGTCAAAATATTCAGAAGAACCTATTGCAAACCCAATGGATTTTGGAGATGAAATAAAACCATTTCCCAAAGGACGTATTCCCGGCGGTGGTAATATGGCTATGAGAAAAACAGTGTTTGAAGAGATAGGAGTTTTTGACACCACATTAGGACGTACAGGCAAAAAACTTTCAGGTGGTGAAGAGAGCGATCTGTTTGAACGAATGAAATCCAAAGGTATGGAGTGTTACTACGTTCCCAAAGCCGTAATGTATCACATTATTCCGGAATCAAAACTAAACAGGGACTATTTTTCCCGTCTGGCATTCAACAACGGCATTGGACAATGGACAAGAGCATCTCTGCGTGGCAAAAAGTTCAATCTTATAGTTAAAGAAGCATGCAAATGGATTGCCACATTTTTGTTATGCCTTGTGCATCGCCCCATACAGTCCAAGTATCTGCTGTTAATGCGTTGGCATATATCTAAAGGAATAATAAATGCTGCCCGTTCATAAACAGACAGCATTTATAGTATATTGTTGTATAAAACATGCGTTACAGCATATTTGCAATAGCATCTATTCTTTGCAATTCACTTTCTGTAAAGTTTATATTTTCCACTGCTTTTATATTGGCTTTCAGTTGTTTGGAACTACTCGCACCAATAATTGCCGATGTCACTGCACTATTCTGTAATAACCAAGAGAGTGCCATAGCAGAGAGTGTTTGTCCTCTGTCTGTTGCAACTTCGTCCAAATCAGAGATTCGCTGCAACATTTCGTCAGTAAGAACATCGCGCTTCAAGAAAAAGTTCCTTGCCATTCTTGAATCGGCAGGTATGCCATTCAAATAACGATCTGTCAGCAATCCTTGCGCCAAAGGAGAAAAGGCAGTAAATCCCACTCCGGCTTCCTTACATGCTTCTAAAATACCTTCGGTTTCCGGCTGACGATGGAATATGTTGTACTTTCCTTGATAAATTAAACAAGGAACATCGTGCTCTTTAAGATACGAAAAGACAAACTGCAATGTATGCAATGGATAATTTGATATACCTACATAAAGTGCCTTACCGCTACGAACAATATCCACCAATGCCTGCATAGTCTCCTCTAACGGGGTATCAGGATCGTATCTGTGAGAATAAAACAGATCTACATAATCAACCTTCATTCTCTTTAAACTTTGGTCTAAACTGCTTATCAGATATTTTCTGGAACCTCCGTTACCGTATGGGCCCTGCCACATATCGTAACCGGCTTTAGTGACCAAAAAGAGTTCGTCTCTATATGGTTTGAAAGAGCGCTCGTAAATAGTACCAAAAGTCTCTTCTGCTGTTCCGTAAAGCGGACCGTAATTATTTGCCAAATCGAAACATGTAATACCATTATCGAAAGCTGTATGCAGTATATCCACACAATTCTCTAAATTATCTACGCTTCCAAAGTTATGCCACATTCCCAATGACAACAATGGCAAATAGAGCCCACTGTTACCACATTTTCTATATGGCATTCTTCCGTCATATCTATTGTTGTCCGGTAAATAGTTTTCCTTAATATTCATATTGGTTTAGTTTTACTATTATCTATACAATCTATATACAACAAATGTTTTAGCAGGAATTGTTACAGACATATTCTGGCCATTTAATTCAATCTCGTTTGTTACAGGTTTTATTGTTTCCGGAGCTATAACCAAATTGGTATGTGGTACATTATCGGCATAAATATCATCGGAATGTAAGGTAGTTACCACACCTTTTTTCAATGTTTCATTACGCTTTAAGCCAGACAATGCCACATTTATTTCCTGACTCTCATCTCCAATATTGATTACCTTTATAACAATTGAATTATCGGTTTCATCATATACTGCACTTGCATAAAGCCCGTCTTGTCCTGCTGCGCCGGTATAAGGTTTCTGCATATTATCCAACAGCTTTAACACATGAGTTCCTTTATTTGTACTGTACATCTGTTGAACATAATAGCTGCAACTGCGTGTAAGAGAGAGGTTATCGTACCATATCAGATCAGGACGCCACTGCCAACCCTCTACGTGTGCAAACAGAGGTGCGTATGTTGCCATACGAACTATATCGGCATTACGTTCCAATCCCGTCATAAAGCCTGCTTCAAGCAGAGAGGCATTAAAGTGATTCCACTTTCTACCTGCACCATGACATGCATATTCACCTGCAAACACCTTTGGTCCCTTACGTTCATAGCTGTCATAACGGGCAGCATTATTTATAAACCAATCTTCGGGGCAGTAATAGTGTTCATCTACCAAATCGGCTTCCAGTTCTTTCATCTTAGGCCACAGGTAATCGAAATAATCTCCGCTTGCGTATGGTCCGGATGTTCCTACAATTTCTATTTCGGGACAGTTTTTACGCAATGCCTCAATGAATGGAACTACGTGTTCAATATACTCTTCGCCCCACTGTTCGTTACCTACCGCAAGATACTTCATTCCAAATGGTTCGGGATGTCCCATTTCTGCTCTTAACGCACCCCATTTGGTATTTACATCACCATTTGCAAATTCCACCAAATCTATTGCATCTTGTACAAAAACATCTATCTCTTCTAAAGAGCAATGTGCATCTCTACCGTTTTGGAACTGACAAGCCAATCCGCAACTAACCACAGGTAGAGGTTCAGCACCTATATCTTCGCAAAGCTGGAAGAATTCAAAGAAACCCATACCATAGCTCTGGTAATAATCGGGGAAGAGACGTGTATCGAAAGTATAGTGCCAACGATTTTCATTCAGTTTTCTATTCTCCACCGGGCCAACTGAGTTTTTCCAATTATATCGTGTTTCCAAATCGGTTCCCTCTACTATACAACCACCCGGAAAACGGAATACACCTGGTTTCATATCGGCTAAAGCCTGTACCAGGTCCTTTCTTAACCCGTTCTCACGACCTTTCCATGTATCAACAGGGAATAGTGAAATATGCTCCAAATCCACATTTGACTGACCTGTTAAAAATATTCTAAGTTGTGCCTTGCTGATTGTAACAGGCGATGTCAATTCTACCGTATATTTTTTCCAATCTTTTGAATCTACACGCAGATTGTGTTTTACAAAAGCCTGCTGTTCGCCCATAGATGCTCTGTCAATCAATTCTATTCTGATAGAAGATCCACGCGGAGCATCACTACGTGCATAAACTGAAAAGCGGTATTTTTCACCGGCCTTTAATCCAATACCAAAGAAACCTTCGTTGGTAATAGCAGTGAATTTTGCACCATGTCCCGACCCACCTAAACGAACATAATTAGGATTGTTTTCAAATGGGCCATCGTTCATAATCTGCACATTTCCGGCTGGAAGCCATCCTGTCAGAGCATACGGAAAATCGAATGAACGGTTCTTTACCAATTCTGCATACAAGCCACCATCGGCTGCAAAGTTGATATCTTCAAAGAAAAGTCCATACATAGTGTTACTTATCTCTGCACCCTTCTTTTTAACATCGATATTCATCTGGTGTACACCATCGGCATTTGATACACCAAATCCCACCCACGCAATGAGCGCAGGCAGGATTAGTTTAAATCTTGATATTTTCATTACTACAGTTTTTAATCCAAAACGATAGGTTTGTATTTAGGAACTAATGACTTCATAATAAGCCAGCCTATCAAGTAACAGAGTCCGCATATACAGAACATTATAAAATATCCTGCCGGTTTACCTGTGAATCCCATAAATTCCATAGCCGGGCGAACATATTGCGCACCACTCTCAAGCAGAGCCTTTGTCATTTCCACCTCCTGACCGCCTACCATTGTAGTACCTGAAGCATATACAAACAAAATACCGGACAATTTATTAAAGAGAAAACAACTTAATCCGCCTGCCATACCGCCAATACCTGTGATTGTAGCAACAGAACTGCGTGGGAACATATCACTGACGGTAGAGAAGAGATTTGCACTCCAGGACTGATGTGATGCACCTGCAATACCCACAATTACTACCGGGAACCAGAACGATACAGATCCCAATGGTTGTGCCAACAATGCCAATAATGGAATAAAGGCAAAGATTAACATTGCACGCATCTTACCTGCGTATGGTTCCATATTCTTTTTCTCAACAAAATACTTTGGGAGATAACCGCCAATAACAGAGAAAAGACAGATGAAATAGATAGTGAACAGACCCCAACGGCTCTGCGGAGTATCTGTGGTATAACCATATACAGAGCTTAAATAAACAGGCATCCAGAAGAGGAAGAACCACCAAGCACCATCTGAGAAGAATTTACCGGCAGCAAAAGCCCAGGTCTGTTTGAAAGAGAAGCACTTCCAGAATGAAATTACTGCTTCGTCTTTTACATTATCGGTCTTTGCAGCTACAGACTCTTCGTTATCCTGATGTATATATTCTAATTCTGCACTGTTTACAAATTTTGATTTCTCTGGTTTTTCATACATAAAGTACCAGAATATCAACCAGATAAAGCCTAATGCACCAATTACAATGAACGCCATCTCCCAACCCCATTTCTGAGCCAGCAGAGGAATACAGAGAGGAGCCAACAAAGCACCTACCTGAGCGCCCTGATTATATACGCTTGTAGCAAACGCACGGTCTTTCTTTGGAAAATATTCAGCAACCACCTTATTTGCTGCAGGAAAATTACCCGATTCACCTACTGCAAGCACAAAACGAGCAGCTATAAACAACCACATACTTGTAGTAGATATAGCAAGAGCGATATTTCCGGAGGCCTGTATCATTGCTTCTTTACCTTCCAAACCTACAAACCATTGTGTTGCCACGCCACATACTGCATGAGCACAAGCGCCCAAAGACCAGATACCTATAGCCCAAATATATCCCCATTTTGTACCGAATTTATCTACAAAACGACCAACAAAAAGCATGGCACACGCATACAATAGCGAGAACCAGCCTGTTATATTACCGTAAGTAGCATCGTCCCAATGGAATTCCGGTGCAATAAAATCATTGTAAGTTAAAGATAGAACCTGACGGTCAAGATAATTGATGGTAGTCGCAAAGAATAGCATTGCGCACAATACCCAACGATAGTTGCTCATCTTTGCGACCGATTGTTTGTTTTGAGTCATAATTTATAAGTTTTGTTAGTATTTCAGTTAGTAATTGCAATATTCGTCATTTTTATTGGATTACACAAAAAAATGTTCTGTTAAGACCTATTCTGTGTAATAAACTCTCTTGACTCTGGTAGAAATAGTAGATAAAATTTCGTATGGAATTGTACCTAATACATCCGACAACACTGTCACCGGAAGGGATGGGCCAAATATCTCCACAGTATCTCCTTCTGAACACTCAATATCGGTTACATCTATCATGCAAACATCCATACATATATTACCCACATAGTATGCTTTCTTGCCATTTACAAAACAATACGCATTTCTATTTCCTAAACGACGATTAAGTCCATCTGCATAACCTATGGGCAGAGCAGCTATTTTGGAATCTCGTTCCAGCACACCTTTTCTGCTATACCCTACGGTTTCGTCTTTCGGTAAGTTGCGTATCTGCAATATAGTGGTTTTCAGGGTTGCTACATTGTCAAGCAACTGATTGTTTATAGGATTTACTCCATATAATCCCAATCCCAGTCTTACCATATCAAAATGTTGTTGTGGCAACCTTTCTATGCCGGCAGAATTACATATATGTCTTGCAATATAATGTCTGAATGCCTCTTGTAACGTATCTGCAGCCATTTTAAATCTTTCCACCTGCAATTCTGAATAATCGTCAAAATAGGCCGAATCGCTACCGGCAAAATGAGAGAACACAGAACTTGGAATAACCGCAGTCTGACGTTTCAGACGACGCACCAGTTCAGGAATATCAGATGGTGCAAATCCCAATCTGTGCATTCCTGTATCTATTTTAATATGTATTGGGAAATTGGTTATACCATTGTGTTCTGCTGCTCGTATCAACTCTTCCAACAGATGGAAACTATATATCTCAGGTTCCAACTTGTAATCGAAAAGAAGTTTAAATGATGTTCTTTCCGGATTCATTACCATTATGCTTGTGGTTATACCGGCATTACGCAATTCCCTGCCTTCGTCTGCTACTGCAACTGCCAAATAATCTACCTTACAATCCTGTAGCGTCTTTGCCACCTCTATAGCACCTGTTCCGTATGCCGATGCTTTTACCATACACGCTATTTTAGTATCGGCAGACAACATGCTACGATATTTGTCAAGATTATTAACTATTGCATTAAGATTTACCTCCAGAATTGTTTCATGCACCTTTAGTTCCAATCTCTCTGTTATTCTGTCAAAATTAAAACTGCGGGCACCCTTCACAAGAACCAATTCGTTTTTAATCTCTTTAAAGACTTGAGAAGATAGAAGTTTTTCTGTAGATTCAAAGAAGTACCTTTGATCTACATCAAAAATTTTTGCTACAGACGATATATTTTTTCCTACACCTATTAACTTTGTTATACCCCTGCCTTCTACCAGTTGTTTAACACGTTTGTAGAGTTCATTATTCAACCAACCGGTTTGCAATATATCAGACAGAATCAATGTTCTTGAATGAGATTTATCATCATGTCTTCTCTCCATGAAATCCAATGCGATGGAGAGCGATGATATATCGGAATTATAACTGTCATTAATTATTATGCAGTTGTTTTTTCCATCTTTTACCTCTAATCGCATAGCTAATGGTTCAAGTTTTGCCATACGCTCTGCTATTACATCAGGAGAGATCATAAGATATAGACAAACCGCCAAACAATGTATGGAATTTTCTATTGAAGCATCATCTATAAATGGTATTGAATATTGGTTATCCAGTCCCAAATACCTATACTTTACGATTGTTGAAGCCTTACTTTTTTCAATGGCAGAAATAAAGAGTGGTTTCTCCTGATTCTTTTTAGACCAAGCTATTTCACCTGCCGTCATAACTGCCTTGTTTACACAACCTTGAATCAATTCATTATCGGCATCGTAAACTAAAATATCACATTTTCTAAACAGATTGAGTTTCTCAATACACTTATCTTGTAAAGTAGAAAAATTTTCCTGATGTGCGCCTCCTATATTTGTTAGAATACCTATTGTCGGGTTAATTATTTTATATAGTGGCAACATTTCGTTTGGTTTAGAAATACCTGCTTCAAAGATACCTAACTGGGTCTGCTTGTTCATTAGCCAGACCGACAAAGGAACACCTATTTGAGAGTTATAGCTCTTAGGCGAACGAGTAACTACGTAGTTCTGCTCCAAAAGCTGATAAAGCCACTCTTTAACAACAGTTTTACCGTTACTTCCGGTTATTCCTATAATAGGTATGGAAAATGCCTTGCGGTGCGCCATAGCCAAAGTCTGCAAGGCCAATAATGTATCTTTCACCAATAGGAAATTAGACTCTAAATAATCGTCCATTCTATCGGGCAACCTACTAACTACAAAGTTTCTGACGCCTTTATCATAAAGATCCCGAATGTATTCATGACCATCACGCTTACCTTGTAAGGCAAAAAAAAGAGTCTCATCCGGAAAACACAAAGAACGGCTGTCTGTCAGGAGCCAGGCTATTGTTGCCGGACAAAAACCACGTCTTGACGCTCCTATCATTGAAGTTACAATATCTATAGTGTATCTCATACTTACAAAATCGTTACTTGCAGTGCAAAATAAGACATTATTTTCAAAACATTCCCATCAATAGGGCATTTTATTATGAAAAAACAGACATTTTTATTAGTTTTGCAAATTGCATGCAAGCATCTAACTAACACAAGCAAGAGAAAAGATGTAAATGCAACAAATTTATATGAGAAAGAAAGCAGATCCGTCCACATCGGAAAACATATTAAAGACTATAGATAGCCCTAAGGATCTTAGGTCCTTAAGCCAAGACTCGCTACCACAAGTATGCGACGAACTAAGACAGATGATAATTGAAGAGTTATCACGCAACCCCGGTCATTTTGGTTCGAGTTTAGGTACTATTGAACTAACTGTAGCTCTGCATTATGTTTTCAACACACCGGAAGACAGGATTGTATGGGATGTAGGTCATCAAGCATACGGACATAAAATTCTTACCGGTCGCCGCGACAGTTTTAGCACCAATCGCAAATTCAAGGGTATTCGTCCTTTCCCATCGCCGGCAGAGAGCGAATATGACACATTCACTTGTGGTCATGCATCAAACTCTATTTCGGCCGCATTGGGTATGGCTGTTGCCAACAAGAAGAACGGCAATCCCAAACGTAAGGTAGTTGCAGTTATTGGCGATGGAGCTATGACAGGAGGATTAGCTTTTGAAGGATTAAACAATGTTTCTACTACCGACAACGATTTGCTCATCATACTGAATGATAATGACATGAGCATATCACACAGTGTTGGTGGTATGCGCAATTATTTAACAAGACTGCAAACATCCCGTTCATATAACAAGTTCAGATATCTTGTTTCAAGAGTCCTTTACAAAATGGGCATGATGAACGAAGAGCGAAGAAAAAAAATAATCCGCAGGAACAACCATTTCAAGCTTCAATACAATACCACCAACAATGTATTTGAAGGCATGGACATCAGATACTTTGGCCCTATAGACGGACATAATGTACTTGATTTGGTACGTGTAATGCAGAACATAAAGAATATGCACGGCCCCAAATTGTTGCATATCAAAACAAAAAAAGGAAAAGGATATAAACCGGCTGAAATTGATTCAGATATATGGCATGCACCGGGACTTTTTGACAAAGAGACCGGCGAACGCATAATTAAAAGCGACAAGGAACTTCCACCACTATACCAAGAGGTGTTTGGAGAGACTTTGTTGGAATTGATGCACGAAAACAAAAAAATTGTTGCCATCACTCCGGCAATGCCTTTAGGTTGCAGTATGGATATACCAATGAAGGTCTATCCTGACAGATGTTTCGATGTTGGCATAGCAGAAGGACATGCAGTAACATTCTCCGGCGGATTAGCCAAAGAGGGAATGATTCCATTCTGCAACATATACTCCACATTTATGCAACGTGCGTATGACAATCTTATTCACGATATAGCAATTCAGAAACTGAACATGGTGTTATGCCTTGACAGAGCAGGACTTGTAGGAGAAGACGGTCCAACTCATCACGGTGCTTTCGATATGGCATATCTAAGAACAGTGCCAAACATTATAATATCATCGCCTTACGACGAAATAGAGATGCGTAATTTAATGTACACGGCACAGCTACCTGACCAAGGACCATTTGTGATAAGATATCCACGTGGCAGAGGTTTGATTTGCGACTGGAAACAGCCTTTCAAACCAATTGTGGTAGGTACCGGACAATGCATTAAAGAAGGTACAGACGTAGCTGTACTATCAATAGGCCCAATAGGTAACATAGCCCACGAAGCTATAAAGCTATGGGAAGAGAATTCCGGAAAGAGCGCAGCCCTATTTGACATGAGATTCCTAAAACCACTTGATACCGAGTTATTACATAAGGTTGCAAAAGAATACAACCGGATAATAACTATTGAAAACGGTACAGTTTTAGGTGGTTTGGGTAGCGCAGTAATGGAATTTATGGCAGAGAATAATTACAAACCATCTATCATAAGACTTGGACTGCCTGATCAATTTATTGAGCATGGTTCTACCCCTCAACTTTTACATCTCTGTAACATTGACAAGGAGGCGGTTATAGATGCGTTAAACAGAATTGTTGAACAATAAGATACAACGTTATGAAGATTGTAATAGCAGGAGCCGGCAATGTTGGTACCCATTTGGCAAAACTTCTTTCGGGCGAGAATCAGGATATTATTCTTATAGACGATGATTCCGAAAAGATTAACCGTTTGGATTCCAATTTCGATCTTCTTACTATAGATGCATCACCAACATCTTTCGTAGCACTGCGTGAAGCGGGAGTGGAAAAAGCAGACCTGTTTGTAGCAGTGACACCCGACGAAAGCACTAATCTTGTAGCTTGTCAGCTTGCCAATGCACTTGGTGCAAAAAAGACTGTGGCAAGAATAGACAACTACGAATATATGCTCCAAAGGAATCGCGATTTCTTTACAAAGATGGGCATAGATTCGCTCATCTATCCGGAACTGCTTGCCGCAAAAGACATAGTAGATGGCATGAAGTTAAGCTGGATTCGCCAATGGTGGGAATTTGCAGGCGGAGCACTTGTCCTAATGGGCATAAAACTTAGAGAGAACGCACAAATTCTGAATACTCCGTTTTATATGTTAGGCAGCAACCTGCCGTATCATATAGTAGCCATACTAAGAGACGGACACACTATCATCCCAGGTGGTAAGGACGTAATTCTTGCTGGCGACTTAGTCTATTTTATGACTATGAAAAAGCACATTCCTTACATTAAAAAGATAGCAGGTAAAGAAGAACTGCCGGATGTAAGAAATGTCATTATAATGGGTGGTAGCAGAATAGCAGTCAGAGCATCACAATTGATGCCAGACTATATGAACCTAAAAATAATAGAGAGTGACATAGCCCGTTGCAACAGACTAACCGAGCTTGTAAGCAGCAAGGTTATGATTATAAATGGCGATGGTAGAGATTTAAGTTTGCTTAATAGTGAAGGTATTGACCATACAGAGGCATTTATTGCATTAACAGATAGTTCAGAGACCAACATTCTGGCTTGTCTTGCAGCCAAACGTTTAGGCGTTACAAAGACTATTGCAGAAGTTGAGAACATTGACTACATAAGTATGGCTCAAAAATTGGATATAGGCACAGTTATCAACAAAAAGAAAATTGCTGCCAGCCATATTTACCAAATGCTGTTAGATGCTGACGTAAGTAACTTTAAATGTCTAACCTTTGCAAATGCCGATGTTGCAGAGTTTAACGTAAGACCTGGAGCAAGGATAACAAAAAGTGCAGTTAAGGATATAATGTTACCACGTGGTGTTACCATAGGCGGACTTATTCGTAACAAAGAGGCTATTCTGGTAACAGGTAATACAAGAATTGAAGCAGATGACCACGTAGTGGTATTCTGTCTGGAAGGTATGATTAAAACAGTAGAAAAGTTTTTCATTTGATACACTTAAGACTCATAGAACGAATTGTTGGTATTCTGCTTCTTATTGAAGCGGGAATACTAATGCTATGTTCCTCTATACCACTTATCTACAAGGAGGACGATTTCTTTGCATTCATAATATCAGCCTTAATTACAGCATGCGCAGGTATGTTGTTTATTGCAACGGGAGGTTCAAACAGAGAGAGAGAAGTACTGACCCGTAGAGACGGATATATTGTAGTAAGTATTTCATGGATTATCTTTTCTCTGTTCGGAGCTCTGCCATTTTATATAAGTGGTTACATACCGAACTTTACAGATGCATATTTTGAAACAATGTCCGGATTCACCACAACAGGTGCAACCATTATTAACGACATTGAGATAGTACCGCATGGTTTACTCTTCTGGAGAAGCCTGACCCAATGGATTGGCGGTTTGGGTATTGTATTCTTCACGGTGGCTGTACTACCTATTTTCGGTATAGGAGAAGTACAACTCTTTGCTGCAGAAGCTACCGGTCCAAAACGTGGTAAACTACACCCCAGAATAAGCGTCAGTGGTAGATGGATTTTGATAGTATATCTTCTTATTACCATACTGTGTACTATCACTCTGAATATCTTTGGAATGAATTTCTTTGATAGTATCAATCACGCATTATGTACTGCTGCCACAGGTGGTTTTTCTACAAAAAATGCAAATCTTGCATTCTACGAATCAAAAGCTATAGAGAATACAATTGCATTCTATATGTTACTGTCTGGTATAAATTACGGTTTGCTATTTGTAGCTATCTTTAAAGGAAACATCAAAAAGATTATAGATGACACTGAATTCAAATGGTACGTGGGAATAATACTGCTTTTCACATTAATTGTTGGTATAAGTCTGTCAATCAGCAAACAATATGATATACCGGAATCATTTAGACAGGCACTGTTTAACGTAGTTTCAATTATAACTACCACCGGATATACCATTACCGATTACACATTATGGCCTCCATTTATTTGGATGATACTTGGTTTTTGCATGTATTTTGGTGCATGTGGCGGTTCTACATCGGGAGGTGCCAAGATTATCAGGATTACCATTTTGATTAAAGCCATGCGTAATGAATTCAACAGAATCCTACATCCAAATGCTGTATTGCCCATAAGAATAAGCGATAAGGTTTTATCGTCGTCCATAAAACAGAGTGTGCTTACATTTATCATCTTTATGATTGCAATTGTCTTTGTTGGATGGTTCTTCTACATTGCAATAGGCCTGAATATTACCGATGCTTACGGCACATCGTTGGCATGTATCAGCAATATAGGTATTACCATAGGTGACCATGGTTGTAACATTTCGTGGGACGACATGCCAACCATAGGTAAATGGTTTTCTACCTTCTTAATGCTGATTGGACGTTTAGAGCTGTTTGCCGTTCTCATTCTGTTCACACCCGCATTCTGGAAGCACAGATAAGGCATCGCTTTCTTTCATTTCCAAAAGAATACGTACATCGCTACGCATTCTTTCGTATAGTTCACAATCTCTATAATGGGTATTCTTGCGTATTGCATCGTGCAGATTCATTTGGCTGTGTCTGTAAGAACTCAACTCATTATTCAATTGTTCGGTATGAATAGCATATTTATAAATTTCCTGTTCTCGTTCGGTAATAAGTGACGAACATATAGGCGACAACACCTTATTTATTATACACTCCAACATAGAATGCCCTCTAATAAACAGATAAGTATTATCTTCGTTTACACCCAGATCTTTTAATTCTGTAGATAAACGTTCAACCTCTTCTATAAAATCAGCATAGTTTCTTTTAAGGTATGCAATCTTCTTTTCTACACGTATAGATAAAAGAGACAAAGAATGATTCGGGTCCTTTACATTGATTGTCTTCAGGTTAACATCTTTACAGAAATCCAATATGCTATACTGATTATGTTTTTTGGCACCGTAGAACCAGACGCTCCATACAAAAAGAGGATAAACAATTTGGGAGTAGAGTTTAAAAAATACATCAAAATCTATCACCCTTCTATCGTTCAAAGTACACTGCACACAGATATTATGCAGACTTTCCGCATAACATTTGTAGTTCTCTATTGCATAAGCATAGGTATGCAATATATATGGATTCCTAATTATTTGAGTAGAGATCTCTGTCTTTCCTTGCAGTAGATAGTCATAATCACTATCTACACAAGCTATCATATTCTTTCCTAATGAACACTGTTGCAAACAAGATCTTATAGCAGATTTTTTTCCTTTTACCAAACTTGTACGAGAAGGAAGCATTATCTGAAAACATCTCTCTTCGTCTTCAAATTCTTCCAATAAAAGACGCCAGAAAGCTATATCGTCGTAGCTCTCAACGTAGGCAACTATTCTCTGTTTTTTACCCGAATAGAACTTATTCAGTGCCGCTACATACCTGGAATTTACATTATCTGTCAGCCTTTTCATTGCACAGTTATGTCATCTACCTCTGTAACCACATCCATCCAACCGTCCATAATAACAGCAGGAGAATGGGTTGTCAGAATGATTTGAGCATTTGGATTCATAGTGCGTATTGCCGATATCAGTTTCTGTTGCCATTCTATATGCAGCGAAACTTCCGGTTCATCCATAAAAATTGCACAAGGCTTCATATCTTGTACAAGCAGTGTGAGTAAGATAACCAACAGTTGCTTTTCTCCCGACGACAGACTATATGGTAACAACCTTACTCCGCTCTGATCAAAAAGTATCTCATTACTGTCACGTACTATTTTCTTTCCTGTTTCAGCAAACATAGAATCAACAAAATCAAGGAATTCTTTCTTCTTTGCCGATGTCTGCTGAGCTAAAAGAATTTTATCGGGAGTACCTGAGGTCAGCAATTCTATTGTTCGGTTACCTATGTTAACCTGATAATCCAGATATCTTCTTTGCAATTTATATATCTGCCAATCAAGTTCCGATACAACATTCCTGTCTGCCATTTTCTCTAACAGATTACTGTGCATCAATGGTCTATCCACACATCTTATTACATCGTAGGCAATTATCTCTGCTTCCGGCGGATAAAAGTTAATCTTAACATCTGTGCATTCATCATCGCTATTCCCCGACAAATAATCCAGTCTGGAAACAGCTTTATTCAGAATAGTACTCTTACCGGCGCCATTCACACCACTTAATATGTTTATATCGGGACGCAATTCCCATATAATATGCTTGATACCCCACATAGATTTAATCTCTATGCTGCTTATTCTTTCTGCCTGAATTTTGCCCATAGTGATGCAATTTTTAGAATGTTTCCCCAAAAGTAAAAAAAGAAATCAACAATTAGATACAAAACAGATATAACTTTCTGCTTTAATTCAATATTTAGTGTTCTACAAATGTAAAAGGATTATTTAGATTTCAAATCTTCCTTAGTTAATGCTTGACAAGATTGAATGAGGTATTGAGATTCACTACCAACAATCAAACCATTGTTGTCTTCATTGAAACAACTAACATATACATTGTGTCCGCCTTCAGACGGTTTTATCTCATTTGTTCTTGCTACAACAAGTCCTGTAAGCACCTTATTATTATCCGTCGATTTACCAGGGGTAATCATTCCAGAATTTGTACATTCATCTATCGATGCCACTTCGAATGCACAAGCTGCAACACCTCCGGTCTCTACACTTCCGGATTCTACTGTAGCTCCTACAACTTTTCCTTTGTTATGGGAATTTATCATTGTTCCCTCGCATATCGCAACAAGTCCGGCTACATAATGTTTGGAGTTCTCTACTATTCTACCTCCTATAACTTCGCCTTCATTTATGCAATCTCTCATTGTAGCTTTATGAAGAGTTCCTGTCAAACCTCCGATGCTTATATTTTTAGTTGCTCTTGAAGGGCCTACTATCTGGCCAAAATTCTTACAATTTATAATATCCGCATCTGCTCTTCCTACCACAGAACCTATATATGTTGTAAACTCTGACGATATATTAGACGCGTCAATCTTTGCAGAGATGTTTAAATTTGAAATTGAACCATATTGAACATATCCAAAGAAACCAAACACATCTGCATCAGGTTTTGCAATCAGAGTTCCTGTAATTGTATGTCCATTACCATCAAAATTTCCCTTAAATCTGCGCGATCTACTTCCTACCGGTTCCCATTTTGTCTCAGCTATTATCAAATCGGTTTCCAGACGTATATATTCGCTCTCAAAGTTTTTTCCTAACTTTACTTGCTCTGCGAAATATTTGAATTGTTCAGGTGAGGTTATAACGTATGGTTCGGAAAAGGTGCCATTACCTTTTTCAAATGTTTTGGCCATAGTTGTTTCATTATTCAAAACACATTCAGAATCCTCTCCTGAATTATTTGGAGAAAACTCTTCATTGCTGTTAGAACATGCAATTAGGAACAAACTAACCAAAATCAAACATTTTGCTAATGCAACTCTTTTTTCCATAAC
Source organism: uncultured Bacteroidales bacterium (assembly GCA_937876995.1). Lineage (GTDB taxonomy): Bacteria > Bacteroidota > Bacteroidia > Bacteroidales > Bacteroidaceae > Colenecus. The sequence goes on from CALEFD010000047.1 coordinate 41,676, forward strand.
CAGTTAAGCAATCGGCTGCAAAATTAGTGATTATTTTTATACAACAATTATTAATTGTAAAATTTTAATCACCCACACCAATATTATTTTTCCACAGTATCGCAACTTGCTGATATTCTTTGCATTAACAAATCTTCAAGCTTTATATAAAATTTAATAAAAGAGCATTACGCCACTAATAAACACCATTACACCACTAGTAAGCAACAACTCATTAAATTTTAACACATTGAACAAAAATGAACAAAACTATTTTAAAAAACCTGAAATATAGCATAGGCAATAATTTGCCAATCAAAATCAGTTTGAGTAAATTCGCAATGTGATTGGCACCGATTGTTATATAGAAGAAAAAAGACGCCAAGCAGACCGGCACACTATGATGACTCAGGAACCGGTCCGTAAACTTATACTGAAGTTAGCTGTCCCTACCATAATCAGTATGAGCGTTACAGCCATGTACAATCTGGTAGATTCATACTTTATAGGTCATCTCAGTACCAATGCCACAGCCGGGGTAGGTATAGCATTTGCTTATCAATCATTTATACAAGCTATTGGATTCTTTTTCGGTTCCGGTTCCGGAAATTATATTTCAAGAGCTTTGGGTGCAAGAAAAGAGGCTGATGCCGAATATATGGCATCGACAGGATTCTTTTCTTCTTTTATAGTAGGTACTGTTATTACCCTATTTGGTCTGATTTTCATTCACCCTTTTGCAAAGCTACTTGGAGCCACACCCGAAATTGAAGGATATGCAACAGATTACCTGCGCTATCTGCTTATTGCTGCTCCTATAATGATTTCACAAATGGTTTTAAACAACCAATTACGATTACAGGGCAATGCTTCGCAGGCTATGATAGGTCTGGTTTCCGGAGCTATAATCAACATCATATTAGATCCTATTTTTATATATCACCTGAATCTGGGCGTTTCGGGTGCATCACTGGCAACTATGATAAGTCAGACAATATCATGGTGTATCTTGTTTACTATTACAACATTCAAAGGCAATGTCCATATTCGCATAAAACGATTCAAACCTACTGCATATTACTACAAGAATATATTTGGAGGAGGCATACCATCATTTTTAAGGCAATCGTTGGGGTGTATAGCAACCATACTGTTAAATTGGGGAGCAGCTGAATTTGCCGTTCCCGGAGAAGAGTCATCTACCATTGCCGCATTTGCTGTAGTATCCAGAATTATGCTGTTCGCCATGTCAATAATTTTGGGTTTCGGACAGGGCTTTCAACCTGTATGCGGTTATAACTGGGGCGCAGAATTATACAAAAGGGTTAAAGAATCGTATCTGTTTACAATGAAAACAAGTACCATCATTATATGCTCTATGTCTGCAGCAGGAATAATTTTTGCACCGGAAATTGTAGCATTCTTCCGTGACGAAGATCCCATACTCATAGAGATAGGAGCACGCGTGCTACGCTGGCAATGTCTGGCTTTTCCTTTTGTTGGTTTGACTACCCCCACCAATATGCTGCTGCAAAATATCTGCAGAACCTTGCCGGCTACAATTTTAGCCATGAGCAGACAAGGTCTGTTCTTTATTCCCGCTATACTTATAGTACCACAGATATGGGGTATTCGCGGATTGGAAGCCACCATGGCTATTGCCGATACATGTACATTTCTATTGGCGCTACCTTTTGTTATAGGTATTCTGAATGAATTGTCGGCTAAAGAAAAAGTATCTAATAAGCAGTGACAGCAGTTTATATTTTACTCTGATTCTTTTTTTCCATTTTATGGAATATGCTGTCGGTTTTTATCTTTGCCATTGTTGCCATTACAGCGTTGTATAGTTCACCTCCCCTGCGATAATCACCGGGACACGCAAAATTTACTCTTCCTCGCTTTACCAGATTTTTTGCCTGAGCTCTGCTGTTATCTACATTCTCTTTGAAAATGGCAATAGAGTGTCCACCTTCAGATTTGATAATTCTCATACTTGGAATGTCGGTTTCACCATCACCCAAATATATCATATTCTGGAATGGCACCGGACGACCTTCGTCCGGCATGGAGTCATTAATTTTTGAGTTTTCGTAGATTTCATATATGCCTTTATTTATCATAAAAATAAATTGGGTCTTCGATGTAAAATCTACTGCAACCGCCGGCCAGATGGCTTCATCATTTTCATACATAAATGAACAAGCATATATCTGCTTAAAGTATTTTGCAATGGATGTACCTTCTATCAATTCCTTCAAACCGGACGATATTATATAGTGTTCCACATTTACACCCATCTTCCTACCCTCCTCGTTTATCATTGGGAACCAATCTTCTACTCCCTGATATAGCTCTATACCCTTGCCAAATTCCACAAACTGTTGTCTTTTGATGCTTAATCCGCCTGCTTTGGCTTTATCCACCATTAGCTTCATATAGCTTAAAATAGAGCTGGCATCCTGTTGTTTTGCCAGTTTGTATGCGTCATCCCAAAAGGTATTCTTCTCTTTCAAGCCAATGGCATTCATAAAATCATACTCCTGCATATTTGCAGGCGATAAAGTGCCATCGAAATCATACATTAATGCTACTGTAGGAACTTTCATTCAATCTATTTTTTTTTACAAAAATACCTTTTTATTCTTGTATTAGAAATCTGATACCACATAAATGTGTAATTTTGCCGATGAAAACCATAGATTATGAAAGATTTTGAAGCAATAAGAACAATTGACTATAATTACAATCTACCGGACGAAAGGATTGCAAAGTTTCCACTTACAAAAAGAGATAGTTCCAAACTCCTTATCTATAATAGTGGAAAGATAAGTCACAATCTTTTTACTTCACTACCCGAGCACCTGCCGTCAGGGGCTTTAATGGTATTCAACAACACAAAGGTTATACAAGCACGTCTGCATTTTCGCAAAGAGCCTGCAGGTGGTCCTAAATCGCAAGGAGCTCTTATTGAGATTTTTCTTTTGGAGCCTGTATGCCCGAATGACTACCAGGTTATGTTCAATCAGACAGAAGAGTGTGAATGGCACTGTCTGGTTGGTAATCTTAAAAGGTGGAAAGAAGGTTCTCTCAAAAAGAATATCTCTATAGGAACAAAAGAGATTTGCGTTACAGCAGAAAGAATAGAATCCACTAATAACGGACATATTATAAAATTCAGATGGAATGGCAATGTTACTTTTGCGGAACTACTTGAAGCAACAGGAGAGATTCCTATTCCGCCATATCTGAACAGAGAATCACAAGAGAGCGATAAAACCACATACCAAACAGTATATTCAAAAATTAAGGGAAGCGTTGCGGCTCCTACAGCAGGTCTTCATTTCACCGATACTGTTTTAGCCAATTTAGACAGTCACAATATAGAAAGAGAAGAGTTGACACTACATGTTGGTGCAGGTACATTCAAACCGGTTAAAAGTGAAAATATAGCCGGTCACGAAATGCACACAGAATACATTGTAGTTAAGAAATCCACTATTGAAAAGTTGATTGCACACAATGGCGAAGCAATAGCAGTAGGAACTACATCGGTTCGCACACTGGAAAGTCTATATTATATAGGTGTATATTTAAGTACCCATCCGGATGCGTCAGAAGAAGAGATGCATGTTCAACAATGGACTCCTTACAATAGCGGAAACAACAAACTGACCACTATTGAATCGTTGCATTACATATTGGACTATCTAAACAATCACAATCTGGACTCTTTAAAAACGAGTACCTGCATAATTATTGTTCCTGGATACAAGTTCCACATTGTCAAAATGATGGTCACAAATTTCCACCAGCCACAAAGTACTCTCTTACTGCTTGTGTCGGCATTTGTAAATGGCAATTGGAGGGAGATATACAAATATGCACTTGAAAACGATTTCCGTTTCCTGAGCTACGGCGATAGTTCTCTACTTATACCTTAACTATTGCGCCAAAGCAAGAGTAAATACGCTCAATTTTACAGAGGGTACAGTTTTCTCTATTATTTCTAAAATAGATGACAGCGTCGAACCTGTAGTCATTACATCATCTACTACAAGCAGATGTTTGTTTTCCAACATTTCCGGTTTTGCCACCATAAATATGCCATCTGCATTACCCCAACGCTGATACTTACCTTTTCCTGCCTGTTGAGTGTTGGCAACAGTACGCACAATAGCATTTTCCTCTATCTCTATCCCGGTTATTTCATTAATACCTTTTGCTATATAACTGCATTGATTATATCCGCGTTTTCTAAACTTTTTGCGAGATAATGGAACCGGTATAATAAAATCCACACCATCAAAGAAGCCATCGCTTTTAAGCCGTGTAGCAGCTATAGCAGAGAGATAAGCTGCAACATCGGGATGACCATAATACTTTAGATGATAAAGTATTTTTCTGTAGTTACTCTCCTTGTCGTAAACCAGCATTGATTCTGCTCGCACAAGGGTATGGCTTGTTATCAGCAACTCTTCGGGCAGATTCATTCCACCCTTATAATTCTTAAACAGTGGCATTGACAGCAGGCAAGTTATACATAGATGTTCTTCGCCTATAGTCAAACGACGACCGCACACTTTACAATAGCGCGGCAACAACATCTCTGTTAGAGATTTCAGTATGTTCATCAGAGTTCTTCTATTTTTACGAAACGTGTTATCAATGGTATTTCAAATCCTCTGCTTGCAACCGATTTAATCAGTTTTGCAGATCTTTCATACTCTGTTTTTCCCTTTATTCCTCTTTTTTTTGAGTTTATTACATCCTTAAGAATAGCTATGTATTCATCATCATCAATGGTATTCAAAGCATCTGCTATAATAGATTCCGATATACGTTTCTGCCAAAGCATATTGGAGATTTTTACTCGTCCCCATTTGGCAAAAAAGAGTTTATCATGAACAAATGCTGCTGCATAACGACTTTCATCAACAAACCCTTGTTCCTGAAGTTTATTGATTATACGTTCCGCCTCATCTTTCTGCAATTCACAGTTATCCAACTTTTTACAAACATCATAAATACAATGTTCTGCTGTTGAACAATACGATTCCATTTTTAATAGTGCCTCTTTTTCGGTCATAGATTTACTGCTTTTATCATTCTATTTTTTCCAAATATATCCTTACGTAGTTCTATATTTTGGTAACCTGCGTTTTCTAACATTATAATAATCTGTTCTGCAAATAACGGGTTAATCTCAAAGAAAAGCATTCCACCTTTATTCAGATTTTGTTTTCCAAAATTTGCTATCTCTCTGTAAAAGAGCAACGGATCTGAATCTGCTACAAATAGCGCAGTGTGTGGTTCGTAGTCTAAAACAGTATCATCCATATCTGCCTTTTCCGAGTTTGTAATATATGGAGGATTACTTACTACTACATCGTACTTTGTACAGGCTTCTTTATCAGTCAGAATATCACGCTGAGAAAAATTTACGTTGGTACCATTCAGAGTATTGTTTTCTACGGCTACTCTCAGCGCCGAATCGCTTATGTCGCATGCATCAATTACCGCATTTTTCAGATTATACGATAATGTAATGGCAATACATCCACTACCTGTACCTATATCTATTACTCTTACTGCCTCTTTTACTGACGTTAGCACCCATTCCACAAGTTCTGCGGTTTCAGGACGTGGAATCAAGACTGAGTTATTCACCTTAAATTGCAATCCACAAAAAGGGGTATAGCCCAACACATATTGCAAAGGTTCACCACCGGCAAGACGACACAAAGCAATATCCAACTTCTGTCTCTCTGCTGACGAGAGTTCAATTTTGTCTTTAAGATAATAGACTGTTTGAGGTATCTCCAGATACTCCAGACATAGAGTTGCCACAATAGTTTCAAGTTCCCTTGAACTATATCTGTTGCACAAGGAACTATTTATGTGTGTCAGCAACTCTTTCATTTGGCAATTATTGAGCCTTAACGGTTACCGAACCGGTTTGCGATTGTGCTGCTGATGCAATCTGTCCGGTCTGCATAGGTATAGACATATTAAACTTGGCAGACATTGAGATATCGTAACGACCTGCCTTTGCATTAGGAATACCCAATTCCGGCGCTTTATTCAACGGATCAAGTACTTCTACTTTTTTATAATTTGTACCATTCACCTTCCATGTATATGTAGCTTTATATATTCCATTCCCCGGTTCTTTAATTTCTACTCTGAATATCAGAGAATCACCGGCAACAGGATTTTCATTCACGCAATATACCTTACCATATACAGGAGGGTATCCATATTCTTCTTCTACACAACTTGTAAATGTGAATGCAGCAATCAGAGCTGCAGTAATATAAAACAATACCTTTTTCATATCATATTTAGTTTAAGCAATTTCTAAAGCCACTTTCATCATATTGCGGAACTTAGTCTGACGCTCCTCTACAGTTGCATACTCTTTACGCACCAATTGGTCCGAGACAGTACAGATGGTCAGAGCTTTTTTTCCTGCTGCAGCTGCATTTATATATAGTGCTGTAGTCTCCATTTCCACCGCTAATACTCCCATCTTTTCACCCCAAAGCATCTGCTTCTCCGATTCATCGTAAAAGACATCGGCAGAATAGACATTACCCACCTTAAAACTGAAATCGTTTTCGCGTGCTACACGAACAGCATTTTCTAACAATCCATAATCAGCAATAGGAGCAAAATGTCCCGGCAATGAATATTGGTGTCCATAATTGGAATCGGTACAGGCACCCATTGCAAAAACCATATCACCAAGATTTAAATCCGGAACCAAAGCGCCGGCAGTACCTACTCTTATTATCTGCTGAACATCGTAATTGTTAAACAGTTCGTATGTGTAAATACCTATTGAAGGAATACCCATGCCATGACCTTGTACAGAGACACGTTTGCCTTTATACAGGCCTGTATATCCATACATTCCACGTATCTGATTATACATAACAGGTTCTTGCAAAAAATTTTCTGCAATAAACTTTGCGCGCAACGGATCGCCCGACATTATAACAGTCTCCGCTATTTCACCAAACTTTGCACCTATATGAGGTGTAGGGGTATTTCCTTTAGCCATAATTATATTTTTTCTTCTATAGGAGGCCATACAAGACAACCTTCTATGTAATCAAACTTTTTACATTCAGTTTCAGGCTCTTTCAGTTTAACGACATTACCATTTAACGATATTCGTCCTTCGCTAAACCATTGTAAAGCCTGAGGTAATATACGATGTTCCATTCTATGAATCTGGGTCTCCAGCGTATCCATATCGCCTTTAACCGGTACAGCAGCCTGAATAATCAACGGGCCTGCGTCCAATTCCGGCACTACCAGATGTACAGAACAACCTGTTATCTTCACTCCGTATGCGTACGCATCTTCAATACCTTTATGTCCCTTAAAACTGGGCAGTATTGCAGGATGCAGATTTATAATTCTACCACCGTATGCATTTATAAAAACAGGGCTTAGAATGCGCATCCAACCCGCCAATGCAATGGTATCAACATTATATTTTTCCAATGCCTTAACTACTAAGGTATCGTACTCTTCTCTCCTGTTTTTGTAACCACGTGAAGGAATTATCTCCACCGGTATCCCCGCTTTTCTTGCTCTCTCTATGACTCCTGCTTCCGGTTTATTTGTAAGAACTACGCGCACATTTGCATCCAGTTTTCCACTTTTAGTGGCTTCAATTATAGCCTGCGCATTGGTACCGTTAGCAGAAGCCAAAATCGCCAACTCTATCATCTGTTCTCTATTTCATGTTTATTAGCGCAAACTTACATAAAAATATCATACCTCCTTATTTTATAATAAGAAGAATTTTGCTTAACATTGCAAAACGTAGCGAAAAGCAAAAAAATGTAAACCAAAATATCGATTAAATTATGAAAAAAACGTTCCTGATTTTAACAGCAGTAATCACACTGTTTGCCAACATTGGCTGTACACAAAAAACTGAAACCAACTACATAAAGAGTTGTATTTTCCCGGGCGACTATCCTGACCCGACAATTATGCGTGACGGTAATGACTTCTACATGACACATTCGTCCTTTACCTACTATCCGGGTCTGCTTATCTGGCATTCTACCGATTTAATTAACTGGGAGCCTGTTGCACGCGCAGTACAGGGGCAGGACTACTCGATTTTTGCTCCGGATATCTGTAAGGTCGGTGACAAATATTACATCTACTACCCAACAAGCGGTGGAGAAAACTTTGTTGTTACAGCCGATAAGATAGAAGGTCCATGGAGCGAACCTATCAAAATTGATGTAAACGGCATAGACCCCGGGCACGTAGTAGATAACGACGGCACAAGATACCTTTATACCAACAACGGTTTTATGGTTCAGCTTACTGACGATGGTCTTGCAGCTGTTGGCAGGAACAAAAAAGTCTATGATGGTTGGGAATTCCCGTCAGAATGGGAAACAGAAGGTATGTGGTTGGAATCTCCAAAATTCTGTAAACATGGAGATTACTACTACCTAATTACAGCCGAAGGTGGAACTGCAGGTCCTCCAACCAGCCACATGTGTGTAGTAGCTCGTAGCAAATCGGCTACCGGCCCTTGGGAAAACAGCCCATACAATCCTATGGTACACACTTATTCTGCCGATGAAGATTGGTGGTCAAAAGGACACGGCACTCTTATAGATGATGCCGATGGAAACTGGTACATAGTTTATCACGCTTATAGAAATGGTTATCACACTTTAGGACGCAGCACTATCATAGAGAGCGTAGTGTGGACTGAAGATGGTTGGCCTGTACTGGCAAATCAGGATGGTGCAGAATGGGATAACAAAGGTTTAAACAGCAACTTTGATTATCTAAAGGACTTTAGCAATCCTATTATGTGGACCAAATGGGAACCCGGTTTTGAAGGAGGTACATTATGGAACACAACTGCAATAGATGAATCTTATGAAATCACTGCTGAATTTGAATCGAATGGAGCTGCTGCCGGTTTGTACCTGTTCTACAACGAAAAAGCATACACCGGCACACAGCTGAATGATTCCCATTTCTACATCCGGATACTGAATGACAAGAATGTGGTTTCTGTTTGGAGCAGCACCGATGGAGAAAAGTGGAACCAGGTAATTAATAATCAGGACGTTTCATCATATCATCACAACACTTATCAGGGTTTCTTTGCATTAAGACCTTCTATAATGGTTAACGATGGAGTAACAGTTAAAGATTTTAAATACGTCACAAAATGAAGAAAGCGCTATTCATTGGTGGCACAGGCACCATAAGTACAGCCATCACAAAGCAACTGTCACAAATGACAGACGAATGGGAACTTTATCTTATAAACAGAGGCACAAGAGCATCTGTAGTTCCTGACAATGTCAAACAGATTATTGTTGACATAAACGATGAAAAGGCAGTGGCCGAAAAGATTGCATCGTTGCATTTTGACTGCGTTTGCGATTTCATTGGTTTTGTCAAGCCACAATTAGAACGCGATTATCGCCTGTTCAAAGACAAGACCTATCAGTTTATGTATATAAGCTCCGCATCGGCATACAAAAAACCGGTAGGCAACTTTATGATTAATGAAGGTACACCGCTTGCCAATCCTTATTGGCAATATTCCAGAGACAAGATAGAGTGTGAAGATTTTCTTATGAAGATGCACCGTGAGAATGGTTTTCCGGTAACTATAATAAGACCAAGCCATACATACGACGAACGTTCTGTGCCTTTGGCTGTTCATGGCAACAATGGCAGTTGGCAAGTTATAAAGCGTATGTTGGGTGGCAAGCCGGTTATTATTCACGGCGATGGTTCTTCACTTTGGACGCTCACACACAACAGCGATTTTGCAAAAGGATTTATAGGGTTGATGGACAATATACACGCTATTGGCGAAGCATTCCAAATTACATCCGACGAATCGGTTACCTGGAATCAAATCTATAGTGAGATAGCAAAGTGCCTTGGTGTAGAATTCAAACCTTATTATGTTCCATCTGATTTTCTGGCAAAGGTTAGCAATTACGATTACACCGGAAGCTTGATTGGAGATAAAACCTGTAGTGTTGTTTTTGACAATAGCAAGCTAAAAAAAGCCGTTCCCGGATTCTGTGTAACTGTTCGTTTTTATCAGGGCGTACGCAAGACAATAGATTACATTCTGAATCATCCTGAATACCAAAAAGAGGATCCAGATTTTGACATTTGGTGCGACAATGTGATTGAAGCTATGGAAGAAGCACGCATCAAACTTAGTAGAAAACTATAAACTTACAATATATGAGAGTAAGAACCTTAAAGAGCGCGATTGCATTATCGCTGATGATAGTTCCACTATCTGCATTTTCCCAATGGGGTGGAATGGGAATGAACATGAACAGAGACAGTTTGAACAAGGTTGCAGAAGCCGACTACGCCAATATGATGGAGCAGTTGGGTATAAAGGAGATGAAACCCGGACGTAACCCCAACACTACAGATGTAACCCAACATCCAAACTATGACGAACTAATTGGTAATCCATACTGCATATACCCGGAACTGCTTGTAACCAACAGCGGCAAACAGGTAAAGAATGCAAAAATGTGGAACAAGATACGCCGTCCTGAACTGGTAAAGACTTTTGAAGAAGAGATTTACGGTTGCATTCCGGAAAATGTACCATCAGTAGATTGGCAGGTAACAGATGAACAAAAAGCAAAATTAGGCAATACTGATGTTGTAATACGCACCTTAAAAGGTGTTGTTGATAATTCATCATACCCAGAAATCAGTGTTAACATACAAGCCAATGTAATATACCCCGATAACGGTGCTAAAAATATGCCTGTTGTGGTAGAATTTGGCTTTGCATCGGGTCTGCCACGCGCATTTGGTAACAGCATACCTTGGCAACAGATGGTGGTTGAACGCGGTTGGGCAGCAGCCACAATTGTACCGGGTTCTATTCAGGCCGACGCAGGTTATGGTCTTACAAGCGGCATCATTGGCCTATGCAATAAAGGCGAATTCAGAAAGCCCACAGACTGGGGTTCATTACGTGCTTGGGGCTGGGGCGCTTCAAAACTGATAGACTATTTTGAAACTGATAACACATTCGATGCAACCAAAGTGGCAATAGAGGGTGTATCCAGATATGGTAAAGTAGCTCTTGTAGCTATGGCATTCGACGAAAGAATAGCTGCAGGTTTTATCTGTTCATCGGGTAAAGCAGGTGCAGCCGGATGGCGCAGAGATTTAGGCGAAAGTACCGGAAACATCACATCACCTGGAGAATACCACTGGATGGCAGGAAACTTCCTTAAATATGGTGCAGTAGGTATGACCGACAACGATATTCCTGTAGATCAGCATCAACTGATTGCGCTTTGCGCTCCACGTGCTTGTTTCATTTCCGGCGGACGTCACGATGCCGATAAATGGCAGGATATTGTAGGAATGTTTATGTCGGCTTCAAAAGCATCACCAGCTTGGGAGATTCTTGGCGCAGAAGGTCTGCCAACCGATGTTCTTCCTTTAATGAACGAAGGTCTGCTTGATGGCGATTTGGTATATCGTCAGCACGATGGCGGTCACGAAGCAGGTCCAAACTGGCCATACTTCTTAGATTTCTTTGACCGCACAGTAGTGAACAAATAACACAACAGTTTAGTTACAATTCAGCATAGCCCTGTTACGTATTATCGTAGCAGGGCTTTTATTACTCTGTTGATAGTTGGATAGTAGTGGAACTTTGGGACATAGCTGTTTTACGAAGTAGAGTTGTGCTTGGAGATTTGGATTTGGTCAGCAATCCACCGGCGGTCCTCCCCACCTTCGTGGGTCCCCTCCCTTTTCGGGAGCCAATGCCGCCTTGTGTCTTCTGCCCCAAATCCAAATTTTAAAGTGGTCAAATTACCCACATTTACAATGAGTGTCAGCAACTGAATTGAAAAAGTAGCATTCAAAAAAATCACTTTTTTAGTGAACTTTGAGAAAATAGCATTATCTTTGCATCATAAGAACGAGTGACTATGATTGTAAAATTTGACAATAAGATAGACTATGGGAAATTTAGGTTATCCATACACTCCAACACATCCCGGAGAGGTGATTAAAGAGGAGATTGAGTATAGAGGAATATCACAGAAGGTACTGTCAAAGCAAATGGGCGTATCATACTCAATGTTGAATGAAATACTGAATGGTAAGCGCCCTGTTACAGAGACTCTCGCCCTCTGCTTTGAGGCAGCATTAGGCATAGAGGCCGAAATGCTTACCAATATGCAAACCAGATACAATATGCAGGCCGCACGCAAAGATACTCGTTTGATGGCTCGACTATCAGAAATTCGCAAGGTTGCAGCCATGCTATAATCAAGAACTATTTGTATTTAAAAATTGCGGAATGAAAGACCTCCGCGTTAGCGAGATAAGTTTCCGATAGGAAACTGAATAAACAAGGACGG